>NZ_BDGJ01000145.1:3562-10321 GCF_002207765.1 Calderihabitans maritimus | reverse complement strand
GACCCCCGCCACTGGTGGCGGAGGAAAAACGAGTGGCGGGTAGTGGTAAAAGAGTATTTGAAACTGCTATGGTATGCGGTAAGATATTGACCGTGTTCCTAGTCCCGCCCGTGGTGGGGGTTTTTGGCCACCCAGAGGGCTGCGTCGGTAACCGCCGCCAGCACGTCGACGTTCGGCTGGATGTTCAGCTCTTCCGTACGGGTATATATTTCCCCGTGGTTGCTGACGTAATAACGGGGCGGAAGATTATTCAGCGCTCTGGCGGCGATATCATAGCGGCACCGCTCGCAGTTGCAAATTTCAGGCATTTTGGCCAGCACGTGGTCCACGGCCTGCCATACCCTTTCCTCCATCCGGTTCTTAAGCTGCACTTTTTACTCCTCCTCCGACGGTTGGCTCTTACGGCTTAATTTTACCATACCTTTGCAACAGATGGTATACTTGTCAAAAAATAGCCTTAAGTATATTATTGTAAGGTAAGAACGCGAGGAACTCGGGGGGTTAACAAAGGTGAAGATTGCGGTAATGGGCGCGGGTGCCGTGGGAAGCTATTTTGGGGGTATGCTCAGCCGGGCGGGTCGGGAGGTTTGGCTGGTTGCCCGGGGAGCACACTTGGAGGCGTTGCGGAACAAAGGTTTAACGGTAGAAAGCGACCAGGAGAGCTTTACTATTCCGGTGCGGGCTACGGGGAATCCGGGTGAAATAGGACCGGTAGACCTGGTACTTTTCTGCGTCAAGTCCTACGATACAGTGGAAGCGGCACGGCAAGCGGGACCCATGTTGGGGCCTGAAACGGTGGTGCTTTCACTGCAGAACGGCGTGGAGAATGAAGAGGTACTGGCCGGCATTGTAGGGCGGGAAAAAGTAATGGCCGGTCTTTGTTACGTACAGGCGGACTTGGCGGCCCCCGGCCTGGTACGCCAGGCGGGTCCGAAAAAAGACATTGTTTTTGGGGAACTTTCCGGTGAAATTACCGAGAGGGCACAACGCATCCTAACTGTCTTTAGGGAGGCGGGAATCAGGGCTACTCTGACTGATGATATCCGGAAAGCGATATGGACCAAATTCCTCTTTATATCTGCTTTTAGCGGTATTACGGCTGTTACCCGGTCGTCCATCGGGGCGATAAGGGAAACGCCCGAGGCATGGGAGCTCTACCGGGAGCTTTTGCAGGAGGCTTTTATAGTGGGCCGGGCCTTGGGAGTGAACCTGCCGGATAACGCAGTGGAAGAGACACTGGATTTTACCCGGAGTTTAAATGCCGATGCCACTTCTTCTCTGATGCGGGACCTGAAGAGGGGCAAGAGACTGGAGATTGATGCCCTGTGCGGTACGGTTGTTCGCCTGGGGGCCAGAGCAGGCGTACCTACGCCGGCCAGCCGGTTTGTGTACAGTGTTCTCAAGGTGAGCCAGGTTGAGAAGTAAATATAAGGTTAATGCCGGGTTACGAACGTCGCTTCGCCGTGAAGCGACTTTTTTTATTTTTGCCTTAAAGCCCGGCAGGTGGGAGGAGATGAGTGCCGGTTTGTTTGAAAAATCCGGCTTCGATGCCGGAGTCGCACCGGCCTTTATTCGCCGCCCGATAGGGGCGCTTCCTGCGGGGAGCGTCTTTTTGTTTTTCCGGCGGGGGTTAATACAATTAAGGCAGAGCACGAGAGAGAGGGGGTGAGACAATGGCTGTCACCGTAGTACCGCTGGAGTCAACTTTACGGCTGGAACTGGTCACCGGCACCGACGCCAACGGCAATCCGGTGGTGCGGACCAGTTCTTACCGGGGGATAAAGCCTGCGGCCGCGGACCAGGATGTTTTCGACGTGGCCCAAGCCATAGCCGGGCTGCAGGTACACACCCTCAACAGGATCAGCCGGGTAAATGAAAACGAGTTGATGGCCAGCGCGACTGTCTAAAAGTTAAGCTCCATCAGAAAAGTGGGAGGAGGTGAACTGGCATGATTACCAAGCGCCTGGAAATGATCTTTCAAACGGCGGGTGGCAGCCGGGCCACCATTGCCGTCCAGGACCCGCTGGACACCCTTACCGCCGACCAGGTGAAAACGGTCATGGATACCATCATTACCAAAAACGTGTTCCAAACCCGAAGCGGGGACCTGGTGGGCGTTATCGGGGCCCGTATTGTAACGCGAGAAGTTAACGAATTACCGGTAGCTTAAAAGGGTACTGGGCCGGAACCGCTCCTTACGGTATCCGGCCCGGGTTTATTAAAAGGCTGGGGAATGGGAAAAACCGGCGAGAAAATAACCATACAGGGAGGGATGGATCGTGAAAGCGACTTTGGATATGATGAGTTTCCAGGAACCGCGGAGGAAAAAGTGTGACTGCTGCGACAGGACGGGTCTAATCAGGCATAAATTGCTGGTGGCCAAGGCTGGCCTGCTGGTGGGTGACCTGGAATTTTGCCAGGACTGCGCCCGGGTGATGGCGGAGATCATGGCTGCGCGAGAGGTTAAGGAAGAGGTGGTGGAAGAATGGGACTTTGCCGGAGGGGGTGCAGGGCATGGAGAATCTGTGGACCCAGGTAGGTAATTTCGGTTTTCCCATGGTGTTGAGCATTTACCTGCTGGTGCGGGTGGAAAAAAAGCTGGACGAGCTGACGGCAGCCATATACCGGCTGGGGCAGGTGGTGGAGAAATGAGTTTCCTGCGCGAATATATCATTCTTCACCACACCGGTGCCGAAGAAAAAAACGCCCGCCAGGTAAGGCTGAACCACCTCCGCAAGGGATGGAAAGACATCGGCTACAATTATGTCATAGAGCGGGATGGGACCGTAGTTCCCGGCCGGTCCCTGGAACTTCCGGGCGCTCATACCAGGGCCGCCGGGATGAATTATCGCAGCATAGGAGTAGCCCTGATAGGAAATTTTGAGTTGACCCGTCCCACTCCCATGCAGTTGAATTCCTTGTTGTCTCTCCTGAAAAGGTTGCAGGAGGAACACCGCATTCCTGGGGATAGAATCCTGGGCCACCGGGAGGTGCCTGGAGCCAAAACCCTGTGCCCGGGAAGAAACTTTCCTCTGGATAAGGTGCGGGAAGGGTTGCAGGAACCGGTCCGGTGGTGGCGCGTTCAGGTGGGGGCCTTTCGGGAGCAGGCCAGGGCGTACCGGTATGCGGAATGGTTGCGGAGCCGGGGCCTCGAGGCGATAGTGGTTTCGGATGGTAAAAGTAACTAAAAATAGTAATTAGTTCTTGACTTACAAACAGATGTTCGATATAATTTTTGCGGAATAAAAATCAAGGAGGGACAACGGATGAAAAAAATTGAATTCGAAAATTTATGGCCGGAGATCTGCTGTTTTTTTCCCATTTATGAACGATTCCCAGGCCGCCGCAGGCCCGGCCCTTGAGGGCTGGGGATAAGGCGGCCAAAAACTTCGACTGTTGTAATTATATTGCCGCTTGTGGTATAATCAGCATATGAGACGCAAGTTTAAGTCTAACAACAAAGTCGTCTATTCGTGCAAGTACCATGTGGTTTGGTGTCCTAAATACCGCCGTCCTGTCTTAAAAGACGGGGTGGACGTGCGGCTCAGAGAAATCCTCCACGAAGTAGCCCGGGAAAGGAAAGCCGAAATCATCAAGCTGGAGGTCATGCCGGACCATGTCCACCTGCTGGTGGAGGTAGACCCGCAATTCGGCATCCACCGGCTGGTGAAGCTCATGAAGGGCCGCTCCTCCCGCATCCTGCGCCAGGAGTTCCCCTGGCTAAGGTCCCGGTTACCGACCCTCTGGACAAACAGCTACTTCGTGGCCACCGTTGGGGGTGCTCCCCTTGCAACCCTGCGAGAGTACATCGAAAAGCAAAAACACGTTTGAGACGCCAAGCTTCGTATGTGAGATCCCCCTGCGGTTTTCCCGCGCACAGGAGAAGAAACTGCTGGCCCGTCTGGAGGCGGCCCGGCAGCTCTACAACGCCTGCCTGGGAGAGGCAATGAAGCGCGTGCGGCTCGTCCGGCAGTCAAAGCTCTGGCAGCAGGCTCAAAAAGAGCCGGACAGAAAGCAGAAAAAATCCCTCTTTCGGGAAGCTCGTTCTAAATACGGTTTTACGGACGCGGCCATGCAGCACTATGCCGTAGAAATACGGCGCTCCTGCTGGATAAAGGAGCACTTGGACGTGCACGTGGCCCAGAAGCTGGGCACCAGGGCGTACCGCGCAGCCGGACGGGTACTCTTCGGGGAAGCCCGCAGGGTGCGCTTCAAAGGCAAAAACCAGATGGACACCGTCGAGGGCAAGAGCAACGCCGCGGGCATCAGATGGCGGAACAATTGCGTGGCCTGGAAGGGCCTTATTCTTCCCGCGATAATCGACCTCAAAGACCCGATAATCCGCCACGCCCTTTCCTGCCGCATCAAGTACGTCCGCCTGGTGAGGCGCAAGATAAACGGCCGCAACCGCTTCTACGCCCAACTGGTCTGTGAGGGCGTACCTTACCAGAAACCTCAAAATGCCCTGGGGGAAGGTGTTGTCGGCATCGACATCGGCCCCTCCACTATTGCCCGGGTCAACGGCACGGAAGCCCACCTGGACCGCTTCTGCGAGGAGCTGGCCGACAAGGAAGCGGAGATACGGAGGCTCCAGCGCAAGCTAGACCGCTCCCGCAGGGCCAACAACCCTGAAAACTACAACCCGGACGGCACGGTAAAGAAAGGACCTAAGAAGTGGAGGGAAAGCAAAACGTACCTCAAGACCCGGGCGCGCCTTGCCGAAGTTCAGCGTAGGCTTGCGGACCACCGCAAAAGTCTCCACGGCAGGATGGTCAACGAAACCCTGCGGATGGGCAACGTGTTTAAATTCGAAAAGCTTTCCTACCGTTCCTTGCAGAAGGTGTTCGGCAGGTCGGTGAACACCCGGGCGCCGGGGAAATTCATCCGGGAGCTCACCCGCAAGGCTGAAAGTGCTGGCGGGAAAGTTCTGGAGTTCTCCACCAGGCTCGGGCTTTCTTCCCGCTGCCACTGCGGGGTGCGGAAGAGGAAAACCCTTTCGGAACGCTGGCACGTTTGTTCCTGCGGGGTGAGGTGCCAGCGGGACCTATACAGCGCCTATTTGGCGCGTTTTGTCGAAAAGGTCAAAGACAGTGAATTCGAGCTCGACGCGGGCGCTGCCGCGAGGCAGTGGCCGGGTGCGGGGCCGCTCCTGCAAGCGGCGTCGGGCCGCATTCCCAACCCCTGAGTGTCCGGCACTTGCCCGACAAGTGCCGGACAGCCCCAGAAGGGGACAGAAGGGGTCGCTGCGGAAGAGGGGATAGCCAAGGCCGAGGCCCGGGATGCTGTAGTCCCGCCTCCTGGCGGCGGCGAGAGCCCGGGAGAGGTTGCGGTGGTTCCCCTCAGAACCCCCCGGCTTTAGCCGTGGGGAGGCTCAGGAAAGCGGCGGCAACTATACGGAGGTCTGGTTTGAGCGGGGAGAGCGGCTGGTTGACCCCCGCAGGGTCAAGACGGTAGTGAGGGCTCTGGCCGGTGTTTTTTCGCAGGACCCCCGCCTTTTGCGCAAACGGTACGCCAAAACGGCGGGAACCGACAAGGCCATTCCGCTGCCCTTGCGAGAGGATTTCGTTTTGGTGCCAATTAAAACCCGGACGGCCTGGCATAAAGACCACGGTACCTGCGGTTATGTAGTACTCTCCAAAGTTGTCAGTTATGAAGCAGTGGAAGAAGGAGAATTCCGCTCCCGCATTTACTTCTCCAACGGCATGGTGTTGAAATCGCTTTGGCGGATCGATACGGTAAGAAACAAGTTTCACCAGGCAGAAGATGTGCAGAAGGAATACCGGCGCCTGTACCTGGTTAAAAGTACACCCCGGGAACTGCGGGAGTACCTGCCGGCAGGAAAGCTGGTGTACATTATCGATGAAAGACAAGCCTCAGGCTGATGGCTGCCTGGGGCTTTTATAGGCGCTTCAGGCGATGCCTCCATCTGTTTTGGAAAAATTCAGTAAATTTACCGGGCGGGAAGGAAAAAGAGAAAGTTTATAGAAGTAAAAATAGTATCGAGTTTTAATAAGCCTGAAAAGCTGCACGAGCAGGCAGACCAGGCGGCAAAGAAAATAATTGAAGGGGGTATAGCGTGAAGAGGAAAATTAGTTTACTTTTGGTCATGTTGTTTGTTTTTTCTCTGTTTGTGGTAGCTTGTGGAAAGGGGACTGAACCACCAGCCGGTCAGCAAACCGGTGAACAAGAGCAAACGGGTGAAGGTAAAGTCACTAGACTGCTTATGGCTACTGGTGGTACCGGCGGAACCTATTACCCGCTGGGCGGAGCCATGGCCAATACCTGGAACGACCACATTGAAGGCTTGAATGTTACGGTTCAGTCCACCGGGGCTTCGATCGAAAATATTCGCCTGCTTGCTTCCGGGGAAACCGAACTGGCAATGGCTATGAACGGCCCGGCCATCCAGGCCATTACCGGAACGGGTGATTTTGAGGGCCAGCCTCTAGAGTTTGCGGCGATAGGGGTTATATATCCTGAGGTAATGCAGATTGTTACCCCTAAGTCCACGGGCATTAAAAGTATTGAGGATTTGAAAGGGAAGAGGGTTTCTATAGGGCCTCCCGGCAGTGGTACAGCTTCTGCCGCCGTAAAAATTCTTCAAGCCTATGGAATTGACCCGGACAAGGATATCCAAAAGTTTCAAGATACCTTTGCTGACGCCGCCAGAAAGCTTAAGGATGGCAATTTGGATGCTGCCTTTGCGGTGCTCGCAGTACCCGCGGCTAACATTCTGGACATCACCACAGCCACACCCGT
>NZ_BDGJ01000145.1:0-3411 GCF_002207765.1 Calderihabitans maritimus | reverse complement strand
CCCGCCGGCACCTATGAAGGGCAGGATGAAGTGGCACGCACGGTATCGCAGTGGGCGGTGCTTTATGTGAAGAAGGACCTGCCGGAAGACCTGGTATACCAGTTAACCAAAGTAATGTATGAAAATACGGAACAGATTGCTCAAGCTCATGCGAGGGGTAAGCAAATTACCATTGAGAACGCTACTAAGGGAATTGCCCCTGTGCCGTTCCACCCGGGAGCTGCCAGGTATTACAGGGAAAAGGGTTTACTTGATTAATAATGTCGCGTAAGGTGATGAGCACCCTTAGTGGTGCTCATTATCTTCTTATAATCACCTTTTCCATAATATTCATTTTAACTTCTGTGGCAGTGTACGGGGGGACACATTACGCCGTTTTCCAGGTCAAGGACTTTTTCTCCGGTGAGGTGGTATTTGAGAAGCTGGTCAGGATTGGTACCAATTTTACCCTAGCCTATATTCACTCTGTAACCAATCAACCGGTATATGAGGTTTTTACCGTAGAGGATAATCATACCCTGGCCATGGTGGAAATGCGTTATGATTCCTTTGGCGCCAATCTTCCCGTGGGACCCGAAAAACTGGCCGATGAAACTACGCGGTTTATAGTGGAAGACGGGTATTACAAAATACTCTATGAAAACCGCCGGTTTGAAAAAGTCCCATTGCGAGTAGGCCAAGTGGTCGCAGACCATACTTTGATTTTTCCTGACGGCACAAGGTTACGGTTCTTAGATGTAGTTGATGGAGGAGCATATGTGGAATTTTATGTGATGCCGTTGCTGGATAGAATACGCGAAAGGGGGCACAGAGGGTAAAGAATGTCCAAAGAACTGGAAAACCAAAAAGAATTAAAAACAAACGAAGCCATCCTGCAGGCAGATGAAAGTGTTGATGTGGAAGCGGTGTTGGAGCAGTACGACGCTGCCAGCGCAACCCGCAAGAAGATGCCGGTGTTTTGGAAATGGTTTATATTTACAGTCTCCGTAATTTTAAGTCTGTTCCAGCTGTACACAGCTATATTTGGAACCCTGCCTTCCAACCAGCAGCGGGGCTTCCATGTGGCCATAGGTTTGGGTTTGATTTTCCTGTTGTATCCCGGCGGTAAAAAGGATGACGGCAAAAGATGGTTGAGCTGGGCAACCACGGGTGTATTGCTGCTGGCCGTATTGCTCATTTATGTGCAAGGGGAAATCCGCTGGAGTACTGCTTTGGCGGCAGCCATTGTGTTGTTATTAATTCAAATGGCTAAAAAATATAACAAAAGTTATACGGGTATTCCTCTGTACGATATCATTTTGGCCGGGTTGGGTTTTGCAGCCGGTCTGTACCAGTTTTTCTTCTATGAAGATATCATAGCCCGCGTGGGTATGTATAATGATGTGGACTATATCATCGCCGGTATCGGTGTATTGCTGGTATTAGAGGCGGCCCGGCGGATAGTGGGACTTCCCATAGTGGTAGTAGGCGCGGCTATGCTGGTGTATGCCTACCTGGGCCCTTACATGCCTGCGCTTTTGGAACACCGGGGTTTTAGTGTGGAAAGAATAATATCCCACCAGTTTTTAAGTATGGAAGGTGTTTTCGGGATCCCTATTGCCATTTCCGCTACCTTTATCTACCTGTATATGCTGTTCGGGGTAATTTTACAGAGGACCGGTTTGGAGAGGTTTTTTACCGATATATCACTGGCCATAGCCGGCTGGATGACCGGTGGTCCGGCCAAGATTGGGGTATTGACTAGCGTATTCTCCGGTATGATTACCGGGAGTTCGGTGGCTAACACCGTGGGGAACGGTGCCTTTACTATTCCCATGATGAAACGTTCCGGCTATAAACCCGAGTATGCAGCGGCAGTTGAGGCGGCGTCTTCTACCGGAGGACAAATCATGCCACCGATTATGGGATCTGCAGCCTTTCTAATGATTGAATTTACCGGTAAAACTTATCAGGAAATTATGAAGGCGGCCATTATCCCGGCGCTGCTGTGGTTTACCGCCCAATTCTTCGAGGTGCATTATGAATCCAAGAAGATGGGTATCATGGGCATTCCCCGCAGCCAGCTGCCCAGTTTTTGGCGGTTAATGTTAACCCGGGGTTATATGCTGTTACCGATTGTGGCCATTCTGGTTATTCTGTCACTGGGTATGTCCGCTATGAAAGCAGCTGTTTACGGTATTTATACTGCTCTGGGCATGAACATACTGGCTGTTATTATAGCTACAATTTTGGGTAAGCAAGATGCGATAGAAGATAAACTAACAGTCAAGCTGTTTTTTGAAATTCTGGCTGATGCGGCGAGGACTTCTCTGCCGGTAATTGCAGCTTGTGCTGCTGCCGGGGTAATAGGAGGCGTTGTCACTTTAACCGGCCTGGGATTAAAAATTACCGGTGCCATTTTAGACTTAGCTAACAATCAATTAATATTGACGATGATATTTGCCATGATAGCCAGTATCATTTTGGGAATGGGGTTACCGACCACTGCTACTTACGTTATTACCGCTACTATGGCAGCTCCGGCGCTGATGGAATTAAATGTACCTATTTTAGCTGCTCACTTGTTTGTATTCTATTATGGAATTGTGGCCGACATTACTCCGCCGGTGGCTCTAGCAGCTTATGCCGGTTCAGGGTTGGCCCAGAGTAATCCGTTCCTTACCGGTGTTCAAGCGGTGAAAATAGCCATAGGAGGATTTTTGGTCCCCTATATGTTTGTGTTGTCGCCGGTTCTGATTATGGAAAACGTTACCTTGCTTCATTTGGGCCTGGCCCTGATTACCGCCGTATTGGGTATGTATTGTATCAGTACCTCCCTGGCAGGTTTTATAAATAAGCCGCTTAATGTATTGGAGCGCGTTTTACTAATAGCCGCAGGGTTAAGTTTGGTATATACTCACTTCTGGACTGACGTGTTTGGTTTGGTGGTCTTTGCGTTGGTTATGATCAACCAGAAGTTCATTAAACGAAGTACAGCAACGGGGGAGCAGACTTCAGGTTAATAAAGAGGTCCGATAGCTGTGAATTGGTTTAAAGGGGGTGGCATAGCCACCCTTTTTATGTGGGAGTTCTGTAAGGTTCCTGCTCGCTCCGGGCCGATAACCTCCAACCCGAATCGCCCTACGCCTGCATCTCCGCTGTAAATGGTTGCCGGTATAGAAAAAAATGGTATAATAATAATTAAATTTCGGAAAATAAAAAGGGGTACGGGCCATGAAAATATGGGGAGAAGTGGAACACTACCTGGAGGCGGTCAAAAAAAAGTCGGGTTCAGAGGTTGCCGAGGAGCAGCGGTTTTGGCTGAACATGTGGCTTGATTACCTGAAGAATTTGCCTGGAGGCCGGGTGGCGGGACTGGAAGACCTTAGGGAAGAACATTTTCGGCATTTTCTGGCCTACTGGTTCATCCGC
>NZ_BDGJ01000144.1 GCF_002207765.1 Calderihabitans maritimus | reverse complement strand
AATTAAGCAAGTGTTCAAGAATTCCTATGGCAATTTTGGTACCGGGCATCGCTTCGCGAAACATCTCTTCTATCATAGGCTTCCAGAAATTAGTGTCCAGTTTGAGTCGGAATTGGTGTCCAGTTAGGATCGGAATCGGTGTCCAATTTAAATCGGATTTGGTGTCCAGTTTAAT
>NZ_BDGJ01000143.1 GCF_002207765.1 Calderihabitans maritimus | reverse complement strand
TGTAGAGACGGGGGTTTTCCCAAAAAAGATACAAAAGCAACGGCCGCTCGGCCAGTAGGCCAGGTCGCCTTCCTCGACGGTTTCGACAGGGTTTTCAGGCCCTTTGTAGACGGGAATTTCAAAATAAATCTCTTCTCCCCAGGTGTTTACTTTTCCCTTGATCGGCAGCTTTTCCCAGATGGATTTGGCCGTTTCCGTGTCATTTAGCTGAGCTTCCATTTGGACCTTAGCGGTGATAATTTTGATCCTTTT
>NZ_BDGJ01000142.1:50906-53134 GCF_002207765.1 Calderihabitans maritimus | reverse complement strand
TCATACATAAATCCCCAATTACCATTGGAGGAAAGAAAATCGAAAAAATTACCTAGGTCCACTTGACAGCTTCCGGGTAACTTTTTTTATTGCATAAATTTGGTGGAAGTGCTATACTAGTTACAAAGTAAATATTTCCCGGGAAACAGTTAGTACTTCCCTTCAGGGAGGTACGTAGGGAAGCTGGTGAGAATCCAGCGCGGTCCCGCCACTGTGAGGGGGAGCCCATCTGCATTAAGGCCACTGGATGTGTTCCGGGAAGGCGCAGAAGGGGCGGTGAACCCGAGCCAGGAAACCTGCTGTTTCCGAGCCATTTGCACCCACGGTCGATGGGGAAGGGGGTTTTAGGTGAGGTAAGAAAAGCCCACTTTGTACCTGAGGTGCAAAGGGGTTTTTAATTTTCTTAAAATTTAAGTTAAAAAACTGAACAGGGATGGAATAGGTACTTTATCCCGAGGGATAAAGTTTAAACTGAGCCGGTCGAATCCCGGTGTTAAACTGTGACGGATAGCAGTCTCAAAAAGGTGAACAACTTGAGGCTGCGATGATTCCCGAACCAGTTTAGGGCCTGTTCCAATCGCGAACCACGTTTTAATGGGGGGGTGATTGGGTAGGCCTGTGATTTTTACTGCTCCCCAGTTGGTGAAACTGGGGTATTTTTCTAAGAAAGTGGATTTTCTGAGGTGAGTTAATGATAGCCGTAGCATGTGGTACCAGAGAAGGTAGAGAAATAATTTCCTTGCTTGTTGCTAAAGGTTATGACTGCATGGCTTTAACCACCACCGAATACGGCGGGCAACTTGCCGGCGAAAATGCTGTGGAGGTCCGTTGGGGCGAAATTACGACTAAAAATTTAGCTAAAATCTTCGAGGAGAAGGCTATCCAAGCGGTGGTTGATGCTTCCCATCCCTTTGCGGATAAAATATCTAAATTACTTTATGAATTTTGTGAAAACAATCGGCTACCCTATATCCGTTATTTAAGAGAGGAGACTAAACTGCCCCGAAATTCCTTGATTTATCCGGTAACCTCCTGGCAGGAGGCGGCGGAATTTGCCCAGAAGTTGGGAGATACCATCTTTCTCACTACCGGCAGTCATAATTTGGAGCAATTCCTCGGGTGGATAGACAGGAAGAAAAAGAGAATTGTGGTGAGGATTTTACCCGACTATAAAATTGTAAAAAAATGTCAGGATTTGGGCTTGACACCCCGAGATTTAGTGGCCATGCAGGGGCCGTTTTCCAAACAGATCAACAAAGCCACTTTCAAGATGTATAATGCTTCAGTTATAGTCACTAAAGATAGCGGAAAAGCAGGGGGAACAGACACTAAAATAGCTGCCGCCCTTGATCTTGGCATACCGGTAGTTGTCCTTAAGCGACCGTTTTTGGAGCAGGGAAGGTCTGCTCGAACTTATGAGGAGATAGTTAGTTTTTTGAATGCGGAATTGGGCGATAAAAGAAAATCCGCTGATTAAGGAGGAAGATAGTATG
Organism: Calderihabitans maritimus; assembly: GCF_002207765.1. Taxonomy (NCBI): domain Bacteria; kingdom Bacillati; phylum Bacillota; class Clostridia; order Neomoorellales; family Calderihabitantaceae; genus Calderihabitans; species Calderihabitans maritimus. The sequence goes on along the minus strand of NZ_BDGJ01000142.1, from coordinate 51,641 downwards.
CGAAAAAGATTTTATCCTGTGCTGTTAGCGGGTATGTTCGTTATACTTTTTCCCGCCTATGCTTATGGTATGCATATTATGGAAGGATTTCTACCTGTCAACTGGGCCTTGATTTGGACTGCTCTTACCCTTCCGTTTTTATTTTACGGTTTTCACTCCATCAAACACAAAATTGAAGAAAATCCCAGTTTGAAAATGTTGCTTGCCTTTGCCGGAGCCTTTGCCTTCGTTCTTTCCGCTCTTAAGATTCCGTCGGTTACCGGCAGTTGTTCTCATCCCACAGGAGTAGGGCTGGGTGCCATTCTCTTTGGACCGACCGCGATGACGGTGCTGGGGTTGATTATCCTTATTTTCCAGGCGTTACTTCTGGCTCATGGCGGCATCAGTACCTTGGGGGCTAATACTTTTTCGATGGCGGTTGCGGGTCCTTTCGTTGCTTATGGAACCTACAAGGTCATGCAAAAGATGGGGGCGCCGAGGTGGCTGGCTGTTTTCCTGGGAGCGGCACTGGGTGATTTAGCTACTTATTTGGTGACTTCCGTTCAGCTGGCGCTGGCTTATCCTTCGCCGACAGGGGGGATTATGGTTTCCTTCCTGAAATTTGCTGCCGTGTTTGCCGTTACTCAAATTCCCCTGGCTATATTTGAAGGGCTGCTGACGGTGGTGGTAGTAAACTTTTTGGTTGCCTACAACAAACGGGAACTGCAACATTTATCAATTATTAAGGAGGAGAGT
>NZ_BDGJ01000142.1:0-50822 GCF_002207765.1 Calderihabitans maritimus | reverse complement strand
CTGGCGGTTATAATTGCTGCCCTGCCGTTAATGATTAATCCTCACGCCGAGTATGGGGGCGCGGATAGTCAAGCAGAAGGGATTATCATGGAGCTGAGCCCAGGATTAAATCCCTGGTTTGAACCGTTATGGGAGCCTCCCAGCGGTGAAATTGAAAGTCTTCTTTTTGCCCTTCAGGCGGCCATCGGAGCCGGGTTCGTATGTTTTTATCTGGGGTATTTAGTAGGAAAAAAGAAGGGAATGGGAGCCGGAGAAGGTAATGTTCAAAATTGACCAGTATGCTTATGCCAATAAACTTCTTTCTGTACATCCCGGCGAAAAATTTGCTTTTGCTCTGATTACCATGGCGGTAGGCTTAATATTTGATACCATAAATACTTCAATGATCATCATTATTATGATGTCGGGCGCAACGATAATCTTGGCTGGTGTAAGATGGAGATTGTACGTTAAATTGTTGAGTTTACCTTTGGGTTTTCTGATAGCGGGAGTAGCGGCAATTGCCGTGTCCTTTTCCTACCATGATGTTGATGTTGTTTCCGGTTTCACCGTAGGGAGATTTTTGGTTGGGGTGCAGCCGGGAGATTTATACTTGGCTCTCCGGCTGTTTTTCAAAGCTCTGGGGGCGGTGTCCTGTCTTTACTTTTTGGCTTTAACCACTCCTATGACAGATATAATTATCATTTTAAGAAAGCTCAAGGCGCCTCCACTGTTTGTCGAGCTTATGAGTTTGATCTACCGGTTTATTTTTGTCTTATTAGAGACGGCAGGGAGGATACATCTATCTCAGGCCTCCCGCTGCGGATATTTTTCTTTTGCTTCGACTTATAGGTCTTTAGGTGCGCTGTTGTCCAATCTATTCATCAGGACTTATTGGCGTTCCAGAATAAGTTTCACAGCCCTCCTTTCCCGGGGCTATACCGGAAGTATCAATGTGCTGGAACCCAGATACAGCGTGTCTTACAAAAATATCTTAGCCATAGCCGCAGTAGAAGCTTTACTTATTGTTCTGGGGCTTCACGGGAGGGGAATAATTTGAAAGAGTATATTTTAGAAGCCCATAATGTTTATTTTCAGTACGAAGACGGAACTGAGGCTTTACGAGGGATTTCACTTGGTATTGAAAAAGGCAAAAAGACGGTGGTATTAGGCCATAACGGTGCCGGCAAATCTACTTTATTTCTGCATTTTAACGGCATTTATAGGCCGGAAAGAGGGGAAATAAGGTTTGCTGGGGAGAAGGTGCTCTACGGCAAATCATTTCTTAAAAAGCTCCGCAAGAACGTAGGCATTGTCTTTCAGGATCCTGATACCCAATTGTTTTCGGCCAATGTATTTCAGGAAATTTCTTTTGGTCCTTTAAACCTGGGGCTTTCCAAGAAGGAAACTTATGAAAAAGTTTTCCAAGCCATGGAAGAGACGGGGATTACCCATCTGAAAGACCGGCCTACCCATCTTTTAAGTTATGGAGAAAAGAAGAGAGTTGCCATTGCCGATGTTCTGGCTATGGATCCCGAGGTCATCATTCTGGATGAACCTACCGCCTGGCTGGATCCTATTAGTACCCGGCAGACGCTAAAACTTTTGGACAAGATTAACGCCCAGGGGAAAACTCTTCTTCTTTCCACTCATGATGTGGACCTGGCCTACTCCTGGGCGGATCACATTATCTTGATGAAAGAAGGTGAAGTCGTCGGGGAAGGAACACCAGAAACCGTCTTTGCGGACGAAAATCTACTCCAAAAGGCGGGCATGGTTCGTCCCTGGATTTTAGAAATCTACGGTAAACTGCGGGAGAAGGGCTGGATAAACGGGACGCATTTCCCGCGAACCAAGCAGGAACTACTGGATTTAATTGAATTTGCCTAGTTCAACAGTAGGGTAAGTTGCTAGAGGTCGGTAACCTTCTCGATTTGGTTTCATATAAATATTATCGATTTGTAAATTATTTTACAGCAGGGGAGGTTTTAGTCGGGATAAAATTAGGATAGCTCGTAGAAGGTGGGGGAAGAGATGGTAGATAATGCTGTCTCGAAGGTATATAAGGTATATATTGTTTCTTGTGGCATTTTTCAGCCTGAGTTGCAGGAAGTACTGACGCAAATAATCGATGAAGGAATACTGAACTGTAAGGTAGAAGTTGTTTATTTGGCGGCGGGATTACACGTGAATCTGGATGACTTGATTAAGTCAGTATTGAAGACTGTAAGTTCCTTGAAGGATAGCCGTGTAGTTCTACTTTACGGTTCCAAATGCCATCCGGAATTGGACGAGGTATTAAAGAATTGCTCTGCAGTTAGATTTGCCCAGGCCAATTGTATTGAGCTGATTTTAGGAAAGAAAATGGAAGAACTCGATAAAGAAACAAAAAAATTTTACCTGAGTCCCGGGTGGTTGAAAAACTGGAAGGAAATCTTTAAGGAAAGATTGCAGTGGGACGAATGTGATGCCAGGCAAAATTTCGGCTCTTACGATAAAATTATTTTGTTGGACACCGGCGTCTGCGAATTCAAGGATGAACAAATTTTAGAATTTTTCGAATATACTCAGGTGCCCATTGAAGTTAAGAATGTTGACCTGAAAATTTTTAAAGAAACTATAATTGAAGCTATCCAAAAAGCACTGGCTTTGGGCTGAAGTTTCCTACAGAAATTTGAAACCAGGAGTTTAAATGATCCAAAGGTAAACAGGGGGTTTTGCGGTATATTAATGGGAAAGGAGAAATACAGATGGGCTTGACTGAGGAAGTCAAAGAGTATCTTTACTCGCAGGGGGCAGACCTGGTCGGAATAGCTGGCGCGGAGAGTCTGAAGGAGGCCCCGGAGGGATGCCGCCCCACCGACTATCTTCCAACGACAAAAAGTGTTATTTCCATTGGGTATGCGCTTAACCGGGGGCCGGTACTGAATTTGCCTCAAAGCCGTAACGAATATTTACTGGAATTTGAATGTGCCAACAGTACCCTGAACCATCTTGGGCACAAGATAGCCAAATTTATAGAGAAAAAGGGCTTTGACAGTATGGCTTTTCCGGCCACGGCCAGTATCGGTGACGGTGCCCGCCTACGGGGAGACATATCTCACAAACATGCTGCCGTGGCAGCCGGGTTGGGCTGCTTCGGAGTCAACAACCTGATACTTACCCCGGATTACGGCAGCCGTGTCCGGTTGGCTACGGTTATTACAGAGGTAGAACTTACACCCGATCAACCGTTCAAGGATAGCCTGTGCAACCGGTGCGGAAAATGTGTGAGAAACTGCCCGGCAGGAGCCCTTACCGGGTGGGAAGAATTATATACACCCGAAGCTGGATGGCGTATGGATAAGGAAAAGTGCTATCACTATATTTTTGTCAAGCTGGGTGGGCGTCGGTGTGGTATGTGCATTGCCGCCTGTCCCCTCAGTCGGGGCCTGAACCGGCCAGCTGGCAATTAAAGTGAACTACCAGCGTTAAGGACGGGTTTTTATTTTCTTAAAAGAAACTAGCAGGAAATTGCTGGTATATGTCGAAAAATTGATTGTCTTTGATAAAGCGTAGCCGGAAGCAATAGCTATCCGGTTTTAATTTTCTCTCAAGGTTAGAAGCATGTAGCAGGAGATTGCAAGGGCTTGCAGGGGATGAGGTTTAGTGGAACGGCCTTTGGTATTCTTGGTAGGAAGTTTCGCGACAGGTATATGGCTTGGTAATATACTTCCCTGGCCGGTTGAGGTTTTACTTTTTTTAGGGATCGCTTTCGTGACCTTTGCTTACCTTGGCTACCGCAACGGGTGGCGGGGAGTTATGGCCTTGGTACTTGTGGCTATGACCCTTGCCGGAGTGCTATGGGGACGGCTGGCGGTAGCTGAAAATTCTTTACTGGTTCCTTACGTAGGGAAACAGGTTCAGGTTGAGGGACAAGTGGTATCAGAAGCCCGCGTGTATGAAAAAAGGGTTGTTTACGATTTTCGGGTCAGGCAGCTTCGGGCCGAAAATATTACTTTTCCGTTAAAAGAAAAAGTCCAGCTCATAATTTACCTCGGGGAAGGTCCGGCGGAAATTTACCATTATGGGGATGTGCTGGAGGTACGAGGGAATCTTTCCCTGCCGCCGGAAGCTCGTAACCCGGGAGAGTTTAGTTACCGGAGTTACCTCAGGCGTCACGGGATTTATACCCAATTGAAGGTCTACGGGAGTAACGGTGTCAGGTGGAAGGGTAACCGGGTAGGAAATCCGTTAATCTGGGAAGCTTTGAAGGCTAAAGGGCGGGTGGTAACGTTTTTAACGGAACACCTGCCTCCGCAGCAGGCCCGAATCCTGCGGGCGGTCCTTTTCGGAGACAAAGAAGTTTTGGAAGACGGGGAGCAGGAACGATTTTTAAGGGCAGGGGTTATGCATATATTTGCCGTGTCCGGACTGCATGTAGGCTTTTTGGTAGCTTTGGTGTTGGGTGTATCAGGAGCTTTGCGCTTAAACCGGGGTACAACCCTGGGGCTAGTTTTCCTAGCCTGCCTGTTTTACGGGGCGTTGACCGGCTTTGCCCCTTCAGTGGTAAGGGCCAGTATCATGGCTGTGGTTGGAGTGGCGGCTTATTATTTTGGCAGAGAGAGGGATTTTTACTCCAGCCTGGCGCTGGCGGCGTTTATCCTGCTAATTTACAATCCATTATTGCTCTATGATCCTGGGTTTCAGTTGTCTTTTATCGCCACCTGGGGAATAGTATATTTTTATCCCCTGGTGGACGGGATGCTGGTTTGGTTCCCGTCCTGGCGCCGTTGGCTAGTAGTCCCCATAGCTGCCCAACTGGCGGTGCTCCCTTTGAGCGGCTATTACTTCAATACGGTTTCCTTAGTTGGGTTGGCGGCTAATTTGGTGGCGGCTTCGCTGGTAGGAATAATTGTTAATTTGGGTTTGGTTGTATTCATCCTGGTTTTCCTGTTTCCTTTTTTGGCTGAAGTCCTGGCTTACAGCGCCGGCGCTCTGGCTGAATTGCTGGAGACAACAGTGAATTTTCTGTCTGAAATCCCCGGGGCCGCATTGAAAGTGGCCACACCGGAGCCTTGGTCGGTAGCCGCTTATTTTATACTTTTGGTGGCCGGGCGGGAAATCTGGCAGCACCGTCATTATGAACAATTTAAGCGCTGGTGGGAAGAGAACAGGCAAAAAGTAGTAACAAGTATAGCGACCCTCTTGCTGCTTTCAGTTATGCTCCTGGTCCTTTGGGAGACACGCCCCGGTTCCCTGCAGTTGGTATTCCTGGATGTAGGGCAAGGAGATGCCATATATATAAAAACTCCTTCCGGAAAGCACATTTTGGTTGACGGTGGTGGCTCGTCTTCAAGCATGGGTTTTGAGGTAGGAGAGCAAATAGTGGTACCTTTTCTGGTTCGCCAGGGGATTAAAAAGTTGGACTTGGTGGTTAACACTCATCCTCACCGGGATCACCTGGAAGGCTTGCTGGCCGTAGCAAGGGAATTTCCGATATCTCTGGTGGTCATGCCGCCGGTAGAACCCAATGAGGAGTTGGAGGAATTTTTGACCCTCTTAAATTCTCGGGAGATACGGTATAATTTTGTCAGACGCGGCGACCGGATTGAAATAGATCCCTTGTTAACCATAGAAGTGCTTCACCCCAGCCATCGGCCGGAGGAGTTCCGGGAGAATCTGAATAACTACTCTCTTGTTTTAAAGATAAGTTACGGTGACAAGAGCGTGCTCTTGACCGGAGATATTGAGCAGGAGGCCATGGTCGAAATGCTTCAGAGGCAGGTGGACGTAGAAGCAGATATATTTAAGGTATCTCATCACGGCAGCAGGTTTTCTTTGCATAAGGAATTTTTGGAGCGGGTAAGTCCTGAGGTGGCGGTAATATCAGTGGGCAGGAATGTTTTCGGACATCCTTCACCTGAAATTTTGGACTACTGGAGAGAACGGCAGGTTCCCGTTTTTCGTACTGATCTTCACGGCGCTGTTATAATAGATGTAGACCGGCGGAACTGGAAGGTCCGTACTATGTTACCTCATTCGGAAACCGTAGCCTGGTTTTCTAGCAGATGAGAGGTGGAACTTAAATGAATTACCAACAGCTTTTAACGAAAATCGAAAAGAATGAGATTGCCCCTGTATACCTTTTTTACGGTGAAGAAAAGTTTTTATTTCAAGAAGTATTAGAGGCGCTAAAAAACAAGATTGTAACCTCTGGGTGCAGTGATTTCAATTATGATGTTTTAGACGGGTCGGAAGTCCCGGTGGCGCGCATTGTAGAGGCGGCCAATACCCTCCCGGTTTTGGCGGAACGGCGGCTGGTAGTAGTAAAGGAGGCGGAAATGTTTCGATCACGCTCTGCGGAAAAATCGGGGTCCAAAGATGAAGAAAAAATGTTGCTGGACTACCTGTCCCGGCCTCTACCGTCTACTTGCCTGGTTTTTACGGTAGAAGGGAAGGTGGACGCACGGAAACGCCTATACCGGGCAGTGCAGGAGAAAGGGGAAGTAGTCAACTTCCCGCTTTTGAAGGGGAAGGCGTTGAGTGCATGGGTAAAAAAGCGGGTAGAACAGCGGGGCAAAAGGATAGAATTTCCGGCGTTGCAATACCTTGTTGCGGCGGTGGGAGAAAATCTCTTTTTATTGGAGAACGAAATAGAAAAGATATGTACTTTTCTGGGGGATAAAGATATTATTACCCTATCGGACATAACGGATCTCATAAGCAAAACGGAAGAAGGCAATATTTTCAGGCTGGTTGATGCTATTGGTGAAAGGAAGACGGAAAAGGCAGTGCTCTTAATGAGAGAAATGCTTAACTGGGGTGAACCGCCGCTCAAAATCCTATTTATGATAGCCCGGCAGTTTCGTTTAATGCTGCAAGTTAAAGGATTATTGGAAAAGGGTTTTTCCGAAAAGCAGATTGCGCGGGAGTTACAACTTCATCCTTATGTGGCTCAAAAATGCCTGCAGCAATCACGAAATTTTTCCAGAGCAAATTTGGAAGAGGCTCTGCGGCGCATGCTGGAATTGGATATTGCCGTTAAAACCGGCCAGGGCGATCCTGTTTATCTTATGGAAATAGCTTTGTTGTCCTTAAATTTTCCGCCGGGAAGTCATGCGCGTAACGTTTAGAAAGAGAGGCGATAACTGTTGGATGGGGTTGCAGGGCACAATGAAAATAGTCTCGTGTTGATTGACAGGCCGGAAAAAGAGAGTTATACCTGCCGAGAGGTGCTCAATAAAGTCCTGCTGGGTGACGCCCTAACAGTATTAAGAAAGTTACCGGAAGAATCGGTGGACATGGTTTTTATGGACCCTCCCTATTTTCTCCAGTTACCTCCGAAAGAATTAAGAAGGTGGACAGTCAGGACAGTGGTTGAAGGGGTTAACGATGATTGGGACCAGTTCGGGTCTTTTGAAGAATATGATGAATTTATAAAAAACATTTTGCTGGCGATCCGCAGGGTCATGAAACCCAATGCCACCCTTTGGGTTATAGCTACTTACCATAGCATTTTCCGAATTGGTAAAATCATGCAGGATTTGGGCTACTGGATACTCAATGATGTTCACTGGGTTAAAACCAACCCCATGCCCAACTGGCTGGGGGTCAGATTTACCAACGCTACTGAGACTTTGATTTGGGCGGTAAAAGATAAGAAGGCCAAGAAATATACATTCAACAAAGAATTTGCTAAAGAGTTTGGAATAGGTAAAATTGGGGCCAATGTTTGGGTTTTGCCCATATGCAGTGGTCGGGAGCGGTTAAAAGGAGAGGACGGAAAAAAACTGCATTCTACGCAAAAGCCGGTTGAGTTACTGCGCAGGGTGATTCTGACCTCCACTCAAGAAGGAGACACCATCTTGGATCCGGTTGCCGGCGTGGGTACTACCGGTTATGTAGCTCAGGCACTGAATAGAAATTTCATTATGATAGAAATAAATCCTAAATATGTGAAAGGTATTGAGAAAAGGTTTGAAGAACCATTAAAACTGAAGGCAATATCTTCTAAAGACAAGAAAAAGGTCGCAGAATATGTGACAGTGGAGGAATAAAATTGAAGGACGAAAAAGAACCCACTTACGGGTTCTTTTTTCTGCTCAAGGGCGTCTTCAAATTAACTGGCACGTTCGTTCAACTTGCGGTACAATTTGGATTTTTTCCTGGCGGCATTATTTTTGTGTATGACTCCTTTAGCGGCTGCCTTGTCTACTAATTTTATGGCTCTGCGGAAAGTCTCTTGAATTTTTTCCTCGTTGCCCTCCGCTAAGGCTTCGTGAAAACGCCTGATAGCAGTTTTAACCATCGATTTGACTGCTTTGTTTCTTTGCGTACGTATGCGGATGAGTTTTACTCTTTTTTTGGCGGATTTAATATTAGGCATTTGCTTTGAAGTCACCTCCTTGCCCAAAAAAACGCCTCTGGTGGTATTTGCTCAACTAACAACGTATATTTTACCATTTGGCTGGACAATACGCAAGGGACTATAGGAAAGTTTTTAAAGTGGCTGGATTGTATATAATTTGCTGTTTTTGGAAATTATATGGATAAAATGGCTAGGAGGTGAGTTTGGATGATTGGCATGATTGTCCGTTTTGTTGTTTCGGCGCTGGTGTTGATGCTGGTCAGCTGGTTGCTTCCGGGTATTAATGTAGCCGGATTTACAGGAGCCTTAATTGCTGCGGTAGTAATTGCTGTTTTAGGCTATATTGTTGAGAGCATTTTGGGTGATAAGGTTTCTCCTCAAAATCGGGGTATTGTAGGCTTTATCACCTCTGCTGTAGTAATTTACTTGGCCAAATTTATCGTACCTGCCTACATTTCTGTCAACGTGGTGGGAGCTTTATTGGCGGCTTTAGTCATCGGCGTCATTGATGCTTTTGTTCCTACTGAGCTGCGTTAATTACAGGCAGCAAAGCGGCCTTCTTTCGGAGGCCGTTTTTTTATGTCGATTTAACAGAAATACTGCTGCTCTTATTTGTAATATTTTCCTGGAGATAAGCATAAAATTCAATGTACCCAAAGGGAGGGACAAAGGTGAAAGAGTTCAGGTGGAGGGGCAGATGCCGTATACCGGTTAGATGGTTATTTGGCTTAAAGGCAATAATTTTAACTGTTATTATTGTTTTTTCTCTATTAATTGGAATTAAGAGTAGTACCCTGGCCGGCGGCTGGAGGCCGGTACTGCATACAGCTGTTTTTAACCAGGAAAATTACTTAAAAATACTGACTTCTCAGCTCCCGGTTTTAACCATGCAGGAGGAAATTGAGTCCGGGCGGACACCGGAGGATTTTGTGGAGGACGCGGTCCGCGCGGTTGCCCAAGTGAAGGTGAACGACCCCAAGAGTTTCCTGCAGGCTCAATTAGTTCTCTTCAATACTATCCAGGGTGCTACCCTTACCGCTGAAGCTTCCGTGGCGGAAGAAATAACCGTTGAAAAAGAGGAAGATAAGGAAATAGCTGTGGTAGAGACAAACGTTCCCGTGCAACTGCCCTCAAATGAAATTCTGGTTGGTATTTATAACACTCATAATGCCGAAACGTATCTTCCTACCGATGGAACCGACCGCTTGGAAGGGAAAAACGGAGGGGTAGTCAAAGTAGCAGAAACTCTGCAGAATTCTTTGGAGGAGATAGGGGTGAGAACGGCACGTTCCGAGAAGATTCATGATTATCCTGACTGGAACCAGTCTTACGGAAATTCGGAAGAGACGGCTAAGAAGATGTTGCGGGAACATCCATCCATAAAGGTATTAATAGATATTCATCGGGACGCCGGATTGAAAGAAAAAGAATTGGTTTACATCGAAGGAAAACCGGCAGCCAGGATATTGTTGATTGTCGGCAGCGATGCCCGGTGGGATCATCCCACGTGGAAAAAGAACTGGCAGTTTGCCCTTAAAGTTCATCGGAAAATGGAGGAAATGTTTCCCGGTCTCTCGAGGGGAGTAAGGGTGCAGTCGGGGCGTTATAACCAACACCTACATCCCCGTGCAATTTTAGTTGAGGTAGGAAGTGTCAAAAACTCTTTGGAAGAAGCAAAACAAGCAGTTACATTTTTAGCCAGGGTTCTTAAGGCCGTGCTGGAGGAACTGGAATGAACCAGAAAAGGTTGGCAAGAAAAATAAACGATCCAGGGAGGTGCTCACCATGTCAGCTTTGAGGTTCTTCGGAGTGGTAGTTCTGGTTCTTTGGCTTTTGGTAGCTGGCTTGAACGTTGCATCAAGCGGTTTCGCCAGTTTAATGGGAGATGGTTCCCCGGCGTGGTTCTTGAAACTGAATTGGGAGAATCACGAGCTGAACGTGGAATTTATGGGAAAACAGTACCGGTTGGATGATTTTTTAATCAACCATAAATGAACCGAGGATTGATTATGGGAGCAGCACTTTTTAGGATCAGCAAAAAATGGTATAATAAGTTGGAATTCTTGCAGGAAGGGATCTGCAGTGGAAGGTCAACGAGTTGCGAAAGCCGCTGGACTAATTATGATTTCCATGGTAGTGTCCAGAATTCTCGGATACTTGCGCGACGTGGTTATCTACGCTCAGTTTGGACAGAACCGCATAACCGACGCCTACAATGCTGCTTTTTCGGTTCCTGATTTTCTCTATATGTTGTTGGTAGGAGGAGCTTTAAGCTCTTCTTTTATTCCCGTATTTTCCAGTTATATAGCGACTGAACGGGAAAAAGAAGCCTGGGAAATGGCCAGTATAGTTTTTAATGTTATTATGGTTCTCATGGTGGTAGGTATATCTTTAGGTTTGATTTATACACCGAAGTTGATCTATTTGCTGGTTCCCGGCTTTAATCCCGCTAGTTTGGAACTAACCGTTATGCTGACCAGAATTATGTTTGCCCAGGCCTTCTTTATGGCTTTGAGCGGAATGTCTATGGGTATTCTTAATTCCTACAAGCATTTCTTTGCTCCTGCTCTGGGTTCCGTACTTTACAATCTGGCCATTATTGCAGTTGGGTTACTGCTATCCCCTTTGTTGGGTATAGCAGGTTTTTCGGTAGGAGTAGTAGTGGGAGCAATGCTCAATTTTGGGGTGCAGTTACCCGTTTTAATTAGAATGGGGCTGCGCTACCGGTTTTCCTTTAACCTTACTCATCCGGGCGTGCGGAAGTTGGGAAGTTTAATGCTGCCGGTACTTATAGGTTTGTCGGTAACCCAGTTTAATCTATTTGTCAATCAAAATTTAGCCTCTACCCTTGCGCCGGGGATAGTGGCGGCTCTGCGCACCGCTCAACGCTTAATGCAACTTCCTATAGGCGTATTTGCGATCGCGGTTGCCGTAGCTGTTTTTCCCACTCTCACCTCTCAGGCCGCGCGGAAGGAGCGGGAACAGTTTAAACATACTATGTCATTGGGAATCCGGTCGGTTATCTTTCTTACCGTCCCTGCTGCAGCCGGCCTGATTTCCCTGCGCGTTCCCATAGTTCGCCTCTTGTTTGAGCAGGGAAAGTTTACCCCTCAGGCGACCCAGGCAACAGCTTACGCCCTGCTGTTTTATTCCTTGGGACTGTTTGCTTATTCGGCCATACAGGTTCTCAACCGGGTATTTTACGCCCTGCATGACACCCGTACTCCAGTAACCGGGGGTGTCTTGACCATTCTCCTCAATATTTACCTCAACTTCGTTTTGATTAAAAAGCTGGGACATGGTGGCCTGGCGCTGGCTTATTCGGTGGCCGGTATATTTAATATGATGCTTTTGCTGTTTATTCTCAAGCGGAAATTGGGAGGAATAAACGGTTACCAGATGTTATTTTCTTTTGTCAAAAGTCTTTTTGCAGCCTCGGTAATGGGTCTGTGCAGTTATGTAGTCGCTTCCTACATTGAGCAGGTTACAGATATTTCGTTGAAAATAAATCAAGCTCTGCAGGTGTTCGCGGCAGCAGGCGCGGGAATGATAGTATATATTCTTCTGGCTTTAATTTTCCGCATGGAGGAAGCGACAATGGTTATGGGCATACTCAAAAGGCGCTTCTCCCGGCCAGTGTAGTATGGGCTCCCCAGCCTCAATTTTTAATCCTGTTGAACCGTCAAACAAATGGTGTTATAATATCAAGGTTAAGAATGGATTGTCGGGAGGAAAAGCGGGATATGACTCAGCCTAAGTGGCAGAGTAACATTAGGAATTTCTGCATAATAGCACATATTGACCATGGCAAATCCACTCTGGCCGACCGCCTGCTGGAATATACCGGTGCCCTGGACAAACGGGAGATTACAGAACAGGTTCTGGATATGATGGATTTGGAAAGAGAGCGGGGCATTACCATAAAGCTGCAGGCCGTACGGTTATCATATAAGGCCAAGGACGGGAAGACCTACCAGTTGAACCTCATAGATACACCAGGACACGTAGATTTTTCCTACGAAGTTTCCCGCAGCTTGGCGGCCTGTGAAGGCGCCCTTTTAGTTATTGATGCGGCCCAGGGAATTGAAGCCCAAACGTTAGCCAACGTGTACCTGGCCCTGGAAAATGACCTGGAAATTATCCCGGTTATCAATAAAATTGACCTTCCCAATGCTGATCCAGACAGAGTCAAAAAAGAAATCGAAGAAATAATCGGGCTGGATGCGTCGGAAGCTATTTTAGCTTCAGCCAAAACCGGGCAGGGAGTGGAAGAAATTCTGGAGGCGATTGTTAACAAGATACCGCCCCCCGTTGGTGACGTAGATGCTCCCTTGAGGGCCCTTATTTTTGACTCCCAGTTTAATTCCTATAAGGGAGCGGTCCCCTATATTCGGATTGTAGAGGGTAGTGTGGCCAAAGGGATGCAGATCAAGATGATGTCTTCCGGTAAAGTCTTTGAGGTGGATGAAGTAGGAGTATTTACCCCCTATATGAAAATAGTGGACAAGTTATCGGCGGGAGAAGTAGGTTTTCTCACGGCCAGTATAAAGAACGTGAAAGATACCCAAGTGGGAGATACCATTACCGACGCCCGGAACCCGGCTGCTTCCCCGCTGCCGGGATACCGGAAGGCAACTCCGATGGTCTACTGCGGTCTTTATCCCGTAGAGAGTACCGATTATGAGCAGCTTAGGGACGCTTTGGAAAAACTGAAATTGAATGATGCCGCATTGATTTTCGAGCCGGAAACCTCGGCAGCTTTGGGGTTTGGGTTTCGCTGTGGCTTTTTGGGGCTTCTGCACATGGAAATTATTCAAGAGAGATTGGAGCGGGAATATAAACTTAATCTCATCACCACTGCTCCCAGCGTTGTTTATCGGGTCACGAAGACCAACGGAGAGGTAGTAATGGTGGATAACCCCACCCGGATGCCTCCGGTGGTTGAAATTGACTGCATTGAAGAGCCCTTTGTAAAGGCAACGATTATGACTCCCGACGATTACGTCGGTGCGGTCATGGAGCTTGCCCAGGAAAAACGGGGGCAGTATGTAAATATGAACTATCTCTCGGAAAAACGGGTGGTATTAGTCTATGAATTTCCTCTCAACGAAATAATTTATGACTTCTTTGACCGGCTTAAGTCCCGTACACGGGGTTATGCTTCTTTTGATTATGAACTGGTGGGCTACCGGGCGTCCGACCTGGTAAAGCTGGATATTTTGATTAACGGTGAAGTAGTTGATGCCCTTTCCTGCATCGTCCACCGGGAAAAAGCATACCAGAGGGGAAGAGACTTGACCGGAAAATTGAAAGAATTGATACCCAGGCAGCTGTTTGAGGTTCCTATTCAGGCGGCCATTGGAAATAAGGTAATTGCTAGAGAAACCATTCGGGCCTTGCGGAAAAACGTGCTTGACAAATGCTACGGCGGGGACGTAACCCGGAAGCGAAAGTTGCTGGAGAAACAGAAAGAGGGCAAGAGGCGGATGAAACAGGTAGGAAAGGTAGAAATTCCCCAAGAGGCCTTCATGGCCGTCCTGAGTTTGGACTAAGGTTTTGGGAAGGGGAAGTTATATGGCCATCGGGCTCTATGTCCACATACCTTTCTGTATCCGCAAATGTTTTTATTGCGATTTCTTGTCCTATCCCTTGCCGGAGGAAGAAAAAGTTGAACAGTATGTCCGGCTTTTAGTAAAAGAAATAGAGTTGCATGCCCGGAATTTGAGTGCCGGGCAGCGCAGGTTAAAATCAGTATATCTTGGAGGGGGAACCCCTTCCTGTCTGAGTGCTGCTCAGCTGGTTCAGATCTTGGAGGGCATACGTGCTTTTTTTGACTGGCCGGAAGGAATAGAATGTACGCTGGAAGCCAACCCCGGGACTCTTAACCGGGAAAAACTTCGCCTGTGGCGGTGCGAAGGGGTCAACCGCTTATCCCTGGGGGTTCAATCGTTTAATGCGGAACACTTGCTGAAAATGGGACGGGCTCACACGGTAAAGGATATTGAGAAGAGTTATTTTTCAGCTCGGCAGAACGACTACACTAATATTAATATAGACCTGATTTACGGGCTTCCCGGGCAGACCTTGGCGGATTGGGAACAAACTTTGGAGAAAAGCATTAGTTTAGGACCGGAGCATATTTCTACTTACGGTTTGAAGTTGGAAGCGGGTACCTTATGGGAAAAACTCTACCGTCAGGGGAAGCTAGACCTGCCGGCGGAAGAGACTAACGCCGAAATGTATAAACTCGCCCGGCGGATTCTCACCGGTGCCGGTTACGAACACTATGAAATTTCCAATTTTGCTCAACCCGGAAAACGTTCCCGCCATAACTTAAACTATTGGACCAACGGGGAATACATCGGCGCCGGATTAAGTGCTTCTTCTTATTTTAACAGGCGGCGTATCACCAATACCTTTTCTCTAGAAAAATATTTGGAAACCGTTAGGGAGGGTAAGATTCCCGTTGAATTTGAAGAAAAGATAGACCAGGACACTGAAATGGCGGAAACTATGATCCTGGGACTGCGGCTTTTGGACGGCGTTTCATCAGAAACTTTTGAACAACGTTTTAAATTAAAATTAGAAGAAGTTTACAGGGAAGCGATTGAAAAATTACAAGCATGGAAGCTGGTAGAGTTAAGGGAGAATTGCCTGAAGTTGACTGAAAAGGCTCTACCGGTGGCCAATACGGTTTTTATAGAATTCATATAAACATAAACATAAATGGCAAGGCCTGTTGGCTAAAGCAACCTGGCCTGTCTTCTGCTTGACAAACGAGTTCGGTAGTGGTATTTTTTAAGCAGATAATCTTAGCACTCACAAGAAAAGAGTGCTAACAAGAAGGTGGTCTCTCATGACCGAGCTTGATAGTCGCAAGCGGAAAATTTTGCAGGCTATTGTTCAAGATTATATTGCTACCGCCGAACCGGTTGGTTCACGGACTATTGCCAGAAAGTACAATTTAGGTGTTAGTCCGGCCACGGTACGAAACGAAATGGCCGATTTAGAAGAAATGGGATTATTGGAGCAGCCCC
This sequence comes from Calderihabitans maritimus, assembly GCF_002207765.1. Lineage (NCBI taxonomy): Bacteria > Bacillati > Bacillota > Clostridia > Neomoorellales > Calderihabitantaceae > Calderihabitans > Calderihabitans maritimus. Next base: position 35,456 of record NZ_BDGJ01000142.1, on the reverse strand, counting down.
ATACTTCTGCCGGCCGGATACCTTCCGATCAAGGGTACCGGTATTACGTTGATTGCTTAATGGAAAAACACCAACTAGCGGATGAAGAGCGGGATTATATCCGACAGAAATATACGCAAAAGGTGAAGGAAATTGAGGAAGTTATTCAGCGTACCAGCCAGTTGCTTTCGGATTTAACCAATTATACTTCGCTTATATTGGCACCGCATTTAGGTAAGAGTTCTATCCATCAAATACAACTAATATCCATATTGCCGGGAAAGGCTCTGGTAGTTATAGTCACTACGGCAGGAGTGGTGGAAAACCAGATATTGGACGTTCCGGAATCTATTACGCCACGTGACCTGGAACGGATTTCGGCGGTATTCAACGAGAAATTAAGGGGTAAAGCTTTAAATGAAATAAAGAAGCTTTCTTTGCGGGAACTGTATTCAGATCTGGCCAAACAAAAGCATGTTCTAAACCTGGTGTTGGAGCTGCTGGAAGAAATATTACTGATGGAGAAAGAGGAAAAAGTTTACTTGGGTGGGACGCTAAATATATTCGAGCAGCCGGAATTTAAAAATGTAGAACGCCTAAAGAATCTGTTGAAGAACTTGGAAGAGGAGAATATTCTCCGGAGTTTGTTACTGGAGACATCCAAATCAGGGTTAACCATCACCATAGGTGGAGAAAATAGGTATGAAGGTTTCCGGGACTGCAGCGTCATTACGGCTACTTATGAAGTGAACAATGAAGTAGTGGGAACCATAGGTATTTTAGGACCCACCCGTATGGAGTATTCGAAAGCAGTGGCTATAGTAGAAATCATTGCTGAACATTTGTCTGAAGCCCTGACGCGTTTTTACCGTTAGCTCCAACCCTTATGAGGGGGAAAATTAATGAGTCTAAAACAGGTTAATAGAGATACGGAAGTAGACGAGCGCCTGGCCGCTTTAATGACCAACGCTAATGCTGTGAGGGCTGTCGCTTCAGCGGTGGAAGGGACCATCGGTCCTAAAGGGCTGGACACCATGTTGGTGGATAAATTCGGAGAAGTGGTTATTACCAACGACGGGGTTACTATTCTCGATTTGATGGAAGTCAATCATCCTGCGGCTAAAATGCTTGTAAAAACAGCTAAGTCGCAGCAGGAACAGGTGGGGGATGGTACTACTACCGCGACACTGATAGCAGGCAGCCTGGTTAACAACGGTGTAGAACAGGTAGTAAAAGGAGTACCAGTGGTCAGGATTATTGAAGGAATTAGGGCTGGTGTGAAGACTGCACTGGCTTTTTTACAGAAGGAGGCACAGCCTTTAGATATCAATGACCCCTTGCTGAAAAGAGTGGCCTTGATAGCAGGCAGAGAACATGAAGACATTGCCGAACTCACCCTGGAGGCTGCCCGGCTGGTAGGAAAAAATAAGTTGCTTGACCCCAATTTTAAATTATTGGAGACGGTTGTGGCCGAAGTAGGTGCTAAAAACGAGGTATTTCAAGGAGTTGTTATTAACAGAACCAGGATGAACCGGCAGATGCCTGCCGAAATTATGGGAGCGAAAGTCTTGGCTATTGATGATGCTTTGGAACCGGAAGAAATAGAAGAAGAAGCTCTGGCTACCGAAGCCGGCTTCAATCGTTTCCTCCAACTGCAGGAAGAGTTTCGGAACAACATTCAGAAAATCGTGGAACTTGGAGTCAAACTGGTAATAGTAGACCGCAGCGTATCAGATGCAGCGGAGGAAATCTTGAGCGATGCCGGCGTTATGGTGCTCCAGCGGGTTTCTAACAAAGAATTACGGAAGGCGGCGGAACATACCGGTGCCCGTCTTATTAAGCGCACCGGGTTGAAGAAAGATATATCCGAGATCGAAAAGCTGTTAGGCTGGGCAGAGAGGGTGTATGAAGATGAGAAATTGGAACACGTTCGTATTTTGGGAGGAGCAGGAGAATCGGCTGCTACCATTCTGGTCGGCGCAGGAACGGAGGAAGTAGTTGGAGAGCGAGAACGTATAGCCAAAGATGCAGCAGCTGCAGTACAGGCGGCAATTCAGGGGGGAATTGTTGCCGGTGGGGGTGCCATAGAACTGGCTGCCGCCCGCGAGGTGGAAAAGGAACGGCAGAAGGTTAGAGGTATGGCTGCTTTTGGAGTGGATTGTGTGATAGAAGCATTGAAACGCCCCTTTTCGCAAATAGTATCCAATGCCGGCTTTAACCCCCTGGAAAAAGTGGAAGAAGTCTGGGCCGCTCAAGCCCGGGAGGAAAAAAACTCTTTGGGAGTAGATTGTGATACGGGAGATATTGTAGACATGCTGGAGCGGGGGATTGTCGATCCGGCTCCAGTAAAGATTCATGCGCTAAGAACAGCCGGCGAGGTAGCGGAAGCTATATTGCGCATAGATACCATCATCAAGAAAAAGGAAACCGATACTCCCGACGGCAGGGGAAAAAAAGAACTGTAAGGTTAAAGGAAGGTGATTAGAATGCTAGAGGAGGAAGCAAGCCGGGGGAAAATGGATGAGAACCCAGAGGAGAAACCCAACCTGGAGGATAACCCAGAAAACCCGGAAACCGACCAGGTTTTGACGGACAAGGAAGAGGAAGCACCGGCCCTGGAAGCGGAACAAGAGAAAACAGAAGCCCAAGAAGAAGGGGAAGAGTTAGTCGATAAAGAGGCGCAGGAGGAAGAGAACCAGTTTCAGGCACTGGAGGAAGAGCTGCGGTCGGTAAAAGCGGCCTTGGAGCAGAAAACCCAGGAAGCCCAAGAATGGTTCAGGCGTTTACAGCGGTTGCAAGCCGATTTCGATAACTACCGGCGGCGGTCGCGGAAAGAGCTTCAGGATATGGCTGAGTACGCGTCCGAAAAGCTGATTTTACGGCTATTACCGGTGCTGGATAACTTTGAACGGGCCATTGCCTCGGCGCCGGAGGACCAGTTGGCTGCCTCTTATGTCGATGGGGTTAACATGATCTATCGTCAGTTGGTAGAGGTATTGCAACAGGAAGGAGTCGCAAGCATAGAGGCGGTAGGCCAACCATTTGACCCGGAGAAACATGAAGCAGTCATGCAGATAGAAACCAGTGAATACGAAGACAATACTGTAGTAGAGGAACTCCGCAAAGGATACACCCTTAAGGGTAAAATATTACGTCCCGCAATGGTTAAAGTAGCTAAAAAGCCCCTAAATTCATAAATTACAGGGATAGGAGGGAGAAATAACTATGGGTAAAGTTATTGGAATCGATCTGGGAACTACTAACTCTTGTATGGCAGTTATGGAAGGTGGGGAGGCTGTTGTTATTCCGAATGCGGAAGGCGGTCGTACCACTCCTTCAGTAGTTGCTTTTACCAAGGACGGAGAGCGACTGGTAGGTCAGGTGGCCAAGCGCCAGGCCATTACCAATCCTGACCGTACCATTCTTTCCATCAAGCGTCACATGGGAACCGATTATAAGGTAAAAATTGATGATAAGGAATATACCCCCCAAGAAATTTCAGCTATGATTCTGCAGAAACTCAAGGCTGATGCCGAGGCCTATTTAGGGGAAAAAGTGACCCAGGCTGTAATTACGGTACCGGCCTACTTTACCGACAGTCAACGGCAGGCAACCAAGGATGCAGGTCGAATTGCCGGCCTGGAGGTTTTGAGGATTATCAACGAGCCTACGGCTGCTTCTCTTGCTTACGGCCTCGATAAGGGAGAAGACCAGACCATCCTGGTTTACGACCTGGGGGGAGGAACTTTTGATGTTTCTATTTTAGAGCTGGGTGACGGTGTTTTCGAAGTCAAGGCCACCAGCGGGAATAACCGCTTGGGTGGAGATGATTTTGACCAGAGGATCATGGATTATCTCATTAGTGAATTTAAAAAAGAGCATGGAGTTGACCTGAGCAAGGATCGTATGGCGCTACAGCGTTTGAAGGAAGCTGCCGAAAAAGCCAAGCATGAGTTATCCAGCGTAATGAGTACAAGTATCAACCTGCCCTTTATTTCGGTATCTCCGGATGGGCCGTTGCACCTGGAAATGAATCTTACCCGTGCCAAATTTGAAGAACTGACGGCCGACCTGGTAGAGAAGACGCTGGGTCCAACTCGCCAGGCTTTAGAGGACGCAGGTTTAAAGCCGGAGGACATTGACAAGGTAATCCTGGTAGGAGGCTCGACCAGGATTCCTGCCGTCCAAGAGGCTATTAAGAAGCTTATCGGTAAGGAGCCTCATAAGGGTATTAATCCCGATGAGTGCGTAGCTCTGGGGGCGGCTATTCAAGCAGGAGTTCTGGCCGGGGAAGTAAAAGACGTGCTTCTTCTTGACGTAACTCCTCTTTCTCTAGGTATTGAAACCCTGGGAGGAGTATTTACAGTTCTGATTCCCCGCAACACGACTATTCCTACTTCCAAGAGCCAGATATTCTCCACGGCTGCTGACAATCAAACAGCGGTCGATATCCATGTGCTACAGGGTGAACGCCCCATGGCCAAGGATAATAAAACGTTGGGCAGGTTTACCCTGACGGGAATTCCTCCTGCTCCCAGGGGAGTGCCACAGATAGAAGTAAAATTCGATATAGACGCCAACGGAATTGTTCATGTATCGGCGAAAGATCTGGGAACCGGCAAACAGCAGGATATTACTATTAAATCCTCGAGCGGCCTGTCGGAAGAAGAAATACAGAGAATGATTAAAGAAGCAGAGCAGTATGCAGAGCAGGACAAGAAGCGCAAAGAACTGGTAGAAGCCAAGAATCAAGCCGACTCCCTTATTTACCAGGTAGAAAAGACCCTCAAGGAGTTTGGCGACAAGGCTGAGCAGGCCGACAAAGAAAATATCGAAAAAGCCAAAGAGGAGTTGAGGGAAGCGATTAAGGGAGACGATATCAATAAGATAAAAGAAAAATCTGAGGCTCTATCGCAGGCGCTTTACCGGATAACCACTAAGATGTACCAACAGGCGGGGGCTCAAGGAGGGCCGGAAGCAAATACCGGGCAAAATCCCAAAGACGATAAAGTAGTGGATGCGGATTACGAAGTCCGGGACGACGAGAAATAAAATCTTTTATCGGCCATGAGTACAGGGGGGATTTTCCCCCTTTATAACCTTTTATAGGGTGCCCGTTGGCAGCCGATGGAATGAACGCATAAATTAGATTGCCGATTAGTTTTCAGGTAGGCAAAGAAGGTGATCTTTGTGAGTAAACGTGACTATTATGAAGTCCTGGGTGTTTCCAGAAATGCATCGCAGGAAGAGATCAAAAAGGCATATCGCCGCTTGGCCCGCAAGTATCACCCGGATGTGAATCCCGGGGATAAAGAAGCAGAAGCTAAGTTCAAAGAAGTTAAAGAAGCTTATGAGGTTCTCAGCGATCCTGAGAAGCGGGCGCGCTACGACCAGTTCGGTCATGCCGGAACGGAAGGTGGGGCCAACGGTTTTGGTGGCTTCGGCGGCTTCGAAGGTTTCGGCGGCGGTGCCGATTTCGGTGGCTTTGACGATATTTTCGATATGTTTTTCGGCAGGGGATTTGGCACTCGTTCCCGCCGCAAGGCTCCTCAAAAAGGTGCCGACCTGGAGGTAGAAATGGAGATTTCTTTTGAAGAAGCTGCTTTCGGAACGGAAAAGGATGTGGAGGTGCCGCGCCGGGAAACCTGTCCCGCCTGCCATGGAAGCGGGGCCGAGCCGGGGACCACTCCCCTCAGGTGTAAAGCATGTAATGGAACCGGCCAGATCCGAGTCAGCCAGCAAACGCCTTTTGGACATTTTGAGTCCATTAGAACCTGTCATCAGTGTCACGGCCAGGGCACGGTGATTACGACTCCCTGCCGCAGGTGTGGCGGGGAGGGGCAAATACGCCGGACCCGGAAAATCCAGGTCAAGATTCCCCCGGGAGTGGATACAGGAAACCGCCTGAGGGTCGCCGGAGAAGGAGAAGCAGGAGTTTATGGCGGACCGCCGGGGGACTTATATGTATATATCAAGGTTAAACCTCATGAAATTTTTACTCGCGACGGGTACGATATTTATTGTGAGGTTCCAATCAGTTTTGCCCAAGCGGCTTTGGGGGACGAGATTGAAGTGCCTACCTTAAACGGAAAGGCCAAACTGAAAATTCCCGAGGGAACCCAATCAGGTACCACGTTCCGGCTTAAGGGCAGAGGTATTCCCTATGTACGAGGAGGCGGCCGGGGTGACCAACATGTTAAAGTGCAGGTAGTTACTCCCGTGAATTTGACAGAAAAGCAGAAGGAACTCCTCAGACAACTGGAGGCAAGTCTGAGTGGCAAAAATTTGCAGGGTAGAGAAAGAGGATTTTTTGAAAAGGTTAGAGATGCTTTCATGGGATAAAAGGAAAAAATTTCAAGGGGCTGGGAAACATTGAAATGGCAGGAAATAACGGTTACTACCACCGAAGAAGCTGTAGAAGCAGTAGCCGATTTGTTTCACCAGGTAGGGGCTGCGGGGGTAGTAATTGAGGATCCGAAAGCGATTACCAGGTATATTGCTGAAGAAAAGTGGGATTACTACGAATTACCCAGAGAATTGTTGGAGGCAGAAAACGTTGTTATTAAGGGCTATCTGCCGATAGATGAAAACTTGCAACAGCGCCTGCAGCAGTTGCGCCGGAAGCTGGAGGAAATGCACAGTTATTTTACCAACTACCTGGCAGAAATCTCACTAGCTGAAGTCAGGGAAAGTGACTGGGAAAATTGCTGGAAAAGGTATTATAAGCCCCAAAAGATTGGACAGCGCCTGGTGATTTGTCCTTCCTGGGAGAGTTACCAGCCCTCAGGTGATGAAATGGTTATCCGGATGGACCCCGGTATGGCTTTTGGTACGGGAACACACCCTACTACGGCTCTTTGTATACGGGCCCTAGACAAGCACCTGAGGCCCGGCAAAACAGTTTTCGACGTGGGTACCGGTTCGGGGATATTGGCTATTGTGGCGGCTAAACTGGGAGCCTCCCGGGTACTGGCCATAGATTTAGATCCTTTGGCCGTGAAAGTTGCTCAGGCAAATGTAGCTAGAAACGGAGTTAATGATGTGGTCAAAGTGGTTAACGGAGACCTCTTAACCGACGTCTTTGAGCAGGCTGATTGTATAGTAGCTAATATCGTAGCCAATGCTATTATTACCCTGGCGGGACAGGCTTACGAAAGGCTGGTTACCGGGGGATGCTTTATTTCCTCCGGTATTATCAAAGAACGTTTAGAGGAAGTCAGAAAAACTTTGCAGAATGCAAAGTTTAAAATAATCGAGGAGAATACAGAGGGCGAATGGGGGGCGCTAGTGGCCCGAAAGGAGTGAATTTATGCCCCGTTTTTTTGTTTGGCCGGAAAACATTAACGGGGAGCGGGCTTTGATTAAGGGACCGGATGTCAGACATATTGTAAAAGTGTTGCGCATGGGACCTGGTGATCGGCTATGGTTGCTTGATGGTTCCGGCTACCAGTATGCGGGTGAAATTGTGAAGGCAGAATTGGAGAAAGTGGTAGTTAAACTGTTGGGCAAGGAGCCTTGTTCCACCGAACCGCCGGTTCGAGTAGTGCTGGTACAGGGTATTGGCAAGGGAAACAAGTTGGATCTGGTTATTCAAAAAGGTACCGAATTAGGTGTTGCGCGCTTTTACCCATTGCAATCGGAGCGAACCGTTGTAAAACTCGCTGCCGAAAAGGCGGAAGACCGGAGAAAGAGGTGGCAGCGGATAGCTCTGGAAGCAGCCAAACAGAGCCGGAGGGCTATAGTCCCAGAAGTAGAACCTGTTTTGCCACTACCGGAAATCCTGCGGCAAATCCCTGAAGCTTGTCTAAAACTGGTTCTATGGGAGGAAGAAACTTCCCGGGGATTGAAAGAAGCCATGAGGGATTTCAAAGTTAACTACGGACGAGTTCCCGGGGAAGTCTTCCTGTTTGTAGGACCGGAAGGAGGATTCTCACTCGATGAAGTTCAGCAGATGAAAGAATCGGGTGTCATTCCTGTTTCGCTGGGACCGAGAATTTTACGGACGGAAACGGCAGGACTGGTAGCAGCTACCGTAGTATTATATGAATGGGGAGACTTAGGGGGGGCACCCCGTGGCTAAACGAGTTGGTATTTATGTTTTAGGATGTAAAGTGAATTATCACGAGGCGGAGGCAATCGGCAGCCTTTTCAAAAGGAAGGGTTATGAAGTAGTCCCTTTTGGTGAGAAGGCCGATGTCTATATTATTCATACCTGCACGGTTACTCATCTAAGCGATCGCAAGTCCCGGCAGATGATCCGCAAAGCGGTCAGAACTAATCCAGAGGCGGTAGTGGCCGTTACCGGGTGTTATGCCCAGACTTCTCCTGGAGAAGTCCTGGAAATACCTGGAGTAGATTTGGTTGTTGGTACCCGGGACCGAAGACGTATTGTGGAGCTGGTTGAGGCTGCCTCTAGACAGGAAAAACCGTTAAATATGGTCCACAAACTGGAGGAAATAAAAGAATTTGAAGAACTTCCTGTGGATGCTCCCGACCGGGCCCGCGCTTTTTTTAAAATTCAAGAGGGGTGCAATCGTTTTTGTACCTATTGTATTATCCCTTACGCCCGGGGACCGATTCGCAGTCGAAGTCTGGAAAGCACCGTAAGGGAAGTAGAGCGGCTGGTAGCCGAAGGATTCGGAGAAATTGTTTTGACGGGGATTCACGTGGGGTTGTACGGCCGTGACTTGCCGGGCAACATTGACTTGGCGGTTCTGCTGGAGCGTTTGGTGCAAATAGAAGGGCTTAGACGCCTTAGGGTAAGTTCTCTCGATCCTAACGATTTTACCCCGCGGCTGTTGGACACGATTACGGCCTACCCGGTGATATGCCCTCATTACCATCTCTCCCTGCAGAGTGGAGATGACGAGGTTCTACGGCGGATGAACAGGCGTTATACAACGGAGGAATACCGCCGTCTGGTGGAAGAACTTCGCCAGCGCCGTCCGGGTTGTGCGATAACCACCGATATAATTGTAGGTTTTCCGGGAGAAACTGAGGAACAGTTTCAAAATACCTTGCTTTTTGTAGAGCAAATTGGCTTCAGCGGCCTACATGTCTTTAAATATTCACCCCGTAAAGGCACTCCGGCGGCCAGATATCCCGAACAGGTATCAGCTGAGGAAAAGGAACGGCGCAGTCGCCAGCTAATTCAGTTGGGTAAAAGGTTGGCCCGGGAATATGCAGCTCAGTTTTTGAATCGGACTATGGAAGTACTGGTAGAGCAGGAAGTCGGTACTGCCCCCCGGCAGTGGACCGGGCATACGGAAAACTACCTTAAAGTAGTGTTTTCCGCGCCGCAAGAAGACCTGCGGGGCCAATTTGTCCCCGTGCGCCTGCAAGAGGTGCAAGAAGATTGGGTAAGGGGAGTAATGGAAGGGAGGTGATATGGTGGAAGACTGCATCTTTTGTAAGATAGTGCGCAAGGAGGTTCCGGCGGAAATTGTCTACGAAGATGAGCATGTAGTGGCGTTTAAGGATATTAAACCTGTAGCCCCGGTACATATTTTGGTTATACCCCGAAAACATATACCTGACCTTACCGCTATAACCGAGGATGATGTAGAATTGATGGGTAGATTGCACCAGGCGGTGGTAAAAGTGGCGGAAAAGATGGGAGTGGCGGAAAAAGGCTTCCGGCTGGTCAATAACTGTAAGGAAGAAGGAGGACAGGTGATATATCACCTGCACTTCCATCTGATAGGCGGTCGTAAGTTCAAGGAACGATAGTGAAACATTGAATTCAACCCGGACCGCATTGGGAATAACAATGTTTTCCCGGAAATATCCAATGCGAAAGCCTACATTGTCTCTAAAGGGTGTTCCAAGCACAGGAACACCTACTTTTTTAACCGAGGAGCAATAGGGTGGAAATTTTCTTATCTTGACGCAATATGGGTAGTATAGTATAATTTAATTAATGTACTCTTAAAAACAACAGGAAATAAAGAACTTATACCGCAAAGTTTTTTTTTATGCTTAGTGGCGGAGGGAGGGAGAACAGGTTGAGTCTGGTTAGAGTTGGAAAAAACGAATCCCTGGACAGCGCTCTCAGGCGTTTTAAACGTTCCTGCCAAAAAGCTGGTCTTCTATCGGAAATGAGAAAAAGAGAACACTACGAAAAACCCAGCGTTCGCAGAAAAAAGAAGGCCGAAGCATCCCGCAGACGTAAATGGAAATAGGGGGACGCAGGAAATGGCCCTAAAAGAAAAACTTATGGCGGATATGAAAGAAGCATTAAAAGCTAGAGAACAAGGGAAATTAAAATTGTCTGTAATACGCATGGCGCTGGCTTCGATCAAGAACAAGGAGATAGAGCTGGGAACTACTTTGGATGATACTGGTATTCAAGAAGTTCTAGCTAAAGAGGTTAAGCAACGGCGGGATGCGTTGGGGGAATACGAAAGGGCTGGGCGCCAGGACGTGGTGGACAAACTTAACCAGGAAATGGAAATTCTGCAGCAGTACCTCCCCCGACAGCTAAGCGAGGACGAAGTACGAGAAATATTACGAGAAATTATCGAGGAACTGGGTGTACAGAATCAAAAGGACCTGGGCAAAGTAATGAAGGTTGCTATGTCCAAGCTCAAGGGTAAGGCGGACGGACGAATGGTCAACCAAATTGCCCGGGAAATGCTTGATTAATATGGAACCCTAGCAGATTTTGACGCTAGGGTTTTATTTTTTTATGCCTGTTGTTTTTTTACCGCATACTTTTTAACCCTGAGGGCCATTAGTAATGAACTTTTACCAAAACGCATAAATTGTACCGTACGGGGTTAACAAGCCTTAGAAGTTTCGGAGGAAAATGAAAATGGTGCGAAATAAGCTGAAGAAAACGATGGAGGAAAAAGGAGAGCGGCTTAAATTATCGTTTGGCAATATGTTGGAAATTCCTAGAGAAATTCTGATGGATTTGCCTAAGATTACCCTTATCGGAGATCAACAATTCATTATGGAAAACCACCGGGGTATTATTGAGTTTACCGGCAATAAGGTTCGCATTGCCGCAGCATCGGGGGAAGTAGAGGTTAGGGGAAACGGCCTGGTAATCCGGAGTATTTTTTCAGAAGAGATTGTCCTCGAAGGGAAAATTGGCTCGGTTTCCTTTGTCGGGTAGTAAGGAGGTAGAAGATGAGAAGATTAGGGGCTTATTTATGGGGTTATTTGGTCATTTTAGTACACGGTGGTTCACCGGAAAAATTTATCAACCTTACGCTCAACCGGGGGATTAGAATCTGGGATTTATCTTGGTTAGAGGACCATGCCTTGTTGGCTAAAGTGCCGGTGGCTCATTTTAAACCTTTGAGGCATGTTGCTCGAAAGTCCGGTTGTCGGATAAGAATTAGAAAAAAAGTAGGGCTGCCTTTTCTGTATTGGCATTTTCGGAAAAGAAAAACGCTACTGTTGGGACCTGTTCTTTTTTTACTCTTCACTTATTTACTGGGCTCTTTTGTTTGGACGGTGGAGGTGAGCAGTCAGAAGGAGTTGCGTTATGTAAAGAAAAATGACATTCTCCGGGTGGCGGAAAAGCAAGGACTAAAACCAGGTACTCTTAAAAGGAATATAAACATAGAAGCAGTGGCAAAAGCTATAGAAAAAAGTTTTCCCCAGATTTCTTGGGTTGGAGTGGAGATAAGAGGCACTAGGGCCTCGATTCAGGTGGTAGAAAAAGTTTTGCTGCCTAAGGAAGAGGAGGAAAAGATACCTTCCCACTTGGTGGCCGCTAAAGATGGAGTGATTACCGAAATATTGGTTTTGGCGGGAGAGGCCCGGGTGACGCAGGGTGATACGGTGAAGAAGGGGCAGCTGTTGATTTCCGGGGTGATCCATCCTGAAGGACCAAAATCATCTCTCCAATATGTAAGGGCCCGCGGTATCGTTAGGGCGCGGGTTTGGTACACGGCCGAAGCTACTGCCCCGTTGGTAAAGGAGGAAGAATATCTGTCGGGCAGGACGGCGAGGCATTTGAGCATCCGCACCGGTGGACGGGAGATTTTTCTGTCGGGACCGCGGCGTATCCCCTTTAAAAATTTTGAGGTAGAAAAAGAAATAAAAACCTGGAAATGGTATGGCCTAAAGAATTTTGTTATTCCCGCGGAATTAGTCATAACCACTTATCACGAATTAGTTAAGAAACAGAGTTATTTAGGGCCGGAAGGAGCTACCCGTTGGGCAACGAATAAAGCCCTGGCTCGCTTGGAAAAGCAGATACCGGTCGGAGCTAAACTTTTGCGGAAGGAGGTTTATCCCCTGGGCATAGTAGCTCCGAATATGGTAGGAATCAAAGTGATGGTAGAGACTATAGAGGACATTGCAGTACCGCAGGCTATCATAGGAAACAACTAACTATGCCACAAGTTACTATTGAAGGGCTGGCGGGAAAAGGGTATAATGATAAACAATAAATGGATTATTTAATTAATTACCAGTTTTAACGCTAGAATTGATAGGGGGCTAAGATAATTTGGCCGCAACCGAGGAAGTGAGGTTAGTTATAGGTAGTAACGGCGAAGCCGCGAATATTCTGGGTAAACAGGATGAAAACCTGCGGTTTATTGAGCAGCACTGTACAACCCGTATTGTAGCCCGGGGCAACGAGGTTCTTATTTCCGGTGACCGGAAGGCAGTGGAAAAAACGGAGAGACTCTTTCGCCATTTGATTGCCCTAGCTCGGTCGGGAACGGTTATTAATATTCCTACTATCAATTATGCCTTGGAGCTAATAAAGGAGGAAAACGGGGAAGCGGAAAAACTGGCTGACTTGCTATCCGATGTATTGTATGTGACGCCTAGGGGAAAACAAATTAAAGCCAAAACTTTAGGGCAATATCGTTATATTCAGGCGATCAGGAATAACGATATTGTTTTTTGTATTGGACCTGCCGGTACGGGTAAGACCTATTTGGCCGTGGTTATGGCAGTAATTGCTCTGCGAAATAAAGAGGTTAACCGTATTATTCTAGCCCGGCCTGCCGTGGAAGCGGGAGAGAAGCTGGGCTTTTTACCTGGGGATTTACAGGAGAAGGTAAATCCTTATCTGCGTCCTTTGTACGACGGACTGTACGACGTGCTGGGGATAGACACAGCTCAAAAGTATATGGAACGAACGATCATCGAGATAGCACCTCTGGCCTATATGCGGGGGAGAACCCTGGATGATGCCTTTATTATCCTGGATGAGGCCCAGAATACCACTCCCGAACAAATGAAGATGTTTCTGACCCGGATTGGGTTTGGATCAAAAGCGGTGATTACGGGAGATATTACCCAGGTAGATCTGCCGAAAGGTAATTATTCGGGACTGATTGAAGTGCAGAAAATTCTCCATGGCATCAAGGGAATATCTTTTCAATATTTGACCAAGGCCGATGTAGTGAGACATCCGTTGGTTCAGAAGATAATTCAAGCCTACGAAAAGTACGGAGCATGATTTATTTCCCTGGGGGAGTTGGTTGGTTTGGTCAAATGGAAGTTTTTTAAAAAACATATCCAATTTCCCATCCTAAGGATGTTTCGTAATTTAACCGCCCGACGCGTCCTCTGGGGGGTTGTATTTTTTATATTGACCAGTATGATTTTAGGTACTAGTTTTACCAATCGCAAGATTGATCTAAAGCCGGGAGAGCCCAGTCCCCAAGATTTTCGGGCGCGACAACGAATTGAATATGTGAGTGAAGTGTTGACGGAGCAGGCCAGACGGGAAGCCGAAAAAAAGGTACAGCCGGTTTACAAAGTGGATGAAACCGTCCTAGAAAATATGGAAGAGCAGATCAGTACTTATTTTGCCAAATTAAAAGAAGTTAAGTCGGATTCAACTATTTCCGAAGAAGAAGAACGGGTGAAAAGGCTAAAAGAAACGATGAAGCTGGACTTGTCGCCGGAAGTATATACTTCTCTTTTGCAGTTAGATCAGGAGACGCTAAACATTTTAGAATCGGAGGCCAAGCAGATACTACGAACTCATATGGAGGGAGGCGTTTCTCAGGAAGCACTGGAATTTACCCAGTATAAGGTGTTCCAGGATGTTGAAAATTTAAATATTAATGCTCAGTTAAAAGAGTTACTTCGTCAAATGGTCGGCGAACTGGACTTCAGACCCAACTTGGTTTACGATCCGGTTTTGACGGCGGAAAAGCGGCTCCAGGCTCGAGAGGCTGTTGAACCGGTGAAAGTTACTATCCAGCAGGGAGAGAAAATAGTAGGGGAAGGTGAGAAACTAACTCCAGCCCAAATTGAGGCGTTACAGATGTTGGGAGTTTTACGTCCCAAATCACCCTATAAAGGATTTTTGGGACTGGCCTCGTTTATTTTGCTGACCTCCGGCCTGGTGATTATTTACCTTTATAAATTTCACCGGGATATTTACAACAACGAGTCTCATTATGTGTTACTGGGATTATTATTGGTGATTATGGTCATTATCGCCAAAATAGTGACTGCTATCAAGATTTGGGATACGTCCGAATATTCTGGTCTGGTGGGCTACTTAATCCCGACAGCGACCGGTTCTATGCTTATAAGTATATTGTTGGATTCCGGATTGGCTATATTTTCCACCATTATTATGAGTTTCTACGTGGCCATAGTTACGGGAAATCAGTGGCAGTTTGCTGCCGTAAGCTTAATAGGCGGCCTGGTGGGGGTATACAGCGTCTCCAAGTTAAGCCAGCGCAGGGATTTGGCTACAGCCAGTTTATACATTATCTTGGCCAATGTGGCAGCCATTCTGGCGATTGGCTTTATGCGGCATGATTCTCTTCCGGCCATTGCTATTGGCAGCTTCATGGGCGTGGCCAACGGCATTTTATCCTCGGTGCTTACCATTGGTTCTTTACCGTTTTTGGAGACAGCTTTTGGTATCACCACCGCTGTCAAATTGTTGGAACTCTCCAACCCCAACCAGCCTTTGTTAAAACGTTTATTGATGGAAGCTCCCGGTACTTACCACCACAGCATTGTGGTGGGGAATTTAGCTGAAGCAGCCGCTGATGCGGTGGGAGCAGATTCTTTACTGGCCAGAGTGGGGGCTTACTATCATGATATCGGTAAGATCAAGCGACCGTATTTCTTTATTGAAAACCAATTGACACCGGAAAATCCCCATGATAAGCTTTCTCCTTCCTTGAGTACGTTAATAATCACCGCTCATGTAAAGGAAGGTTTGGAACTGGCTAAAGAAGAAAAACTTCCGAAAGTTATTATGGACATTATACTGCAACATCATGGAACCAGCCTCTGCTCTTACTTTTATCATAAAGCATTGGAAAAGGATAAAGACGGTACCTCTTTTTCCGAAGATGATTTTCGCTACGACAATCCCAAACCGCAAACTAAAGAAGCTGCCATAGTGATGCTGGCTGACAGTGTGGAGGCCGGAGTTCGCTCTATGCAAAAACCTACTCCCGGTAGAATGGAAGGGCTGGTGCGGAAGATAATTAAGGAGAAATTGGATGACGGGCAGCTGGAGGAAAGTGACCTGACTTTTAGAGAGTTAAACCTCATTGCGCAGGCTTTTGTCCGCATCTTAAACGGGATATTTCACTCCCGAATAGAATATCCAGAGACAGTCTTGAAAGAATTAGAAAGGAGAAAAGCCGTTGACGCAGTTGGACGTAAGCAATCTACAGGATAAAGTCCCCGTGACCCAGAAAATATTACGGCTTTTACAGAAAGTGGTAGCTCAAACAATGGAACATGAGGGGATCTCCCGTCCTCTCCAGCTGAGCCTTGTTTTGGTGGATAATGCCACCATCCAAGAACTGAACAGTAAGTACCGGGGGATTGATGCGCCAACCGATGTGCTTTCTTTTGCCTTGTTGGATGAGGAACGGGAGACCATTCCCTGCCTGGGTGAGGAACCGGAAGTTCTCGGTGAAATAATTATTTCCCTGGAAAAGGCTAGGGAACAGGCGCGGGAATACGGGCATTCTTTGGAGCGGGAAGTATGTTTTCTCACCGTGCACGGATTGCTGCATCTGCTAGGCTATGATCATGAAACCGAAGAAGAGAGGAAGTTGATGAATCATAAAGAAGAAGAAATATTAAGTACAGTTGGACTTTCAAGGTAGAGGTAGGGTTATGTTCAACAGAACTCTAAAAGAAAGTTTTCAGGCGGCGCTGGCGGGGATAATTCATTGTCTTCGAACGCAACGGAACATGCGAATACATTTTATAGCTACATTATTGGTCATAGTACTGGCAGCAAAGTTGGGAGTGTCCAAAACAGAAGGTTTATTGTTGCTATTGACCATTGCTATGGTTTGGGTATGTGAAATTTTTAATACGGCTTTAGAAATTGCCATTGATATGTACACCAGTACATTTCATCCTTTGGCTCGTATCGCCAAAAACGTAGCGGCCGGAGCCGTTTTGGTAGCAGCTATGGCTGCGGTCATAATGGGAATAGCCATTTTTTACCCTAAATTAAAAGTTCTGCTGTTTTAATTTCTTTCAGGAACGAGGTGAACAATTCTGAGAAGATTAAAAACTTATTTTGTGACCGGGATTGTAGTTCTGCTTCCGGGAGCTACCACCATCTATGTTTTGTGGCGACTGTTTCTGTTTTTAGATCGCCTCGCGGGAGATTTGGTTTACCCCTTTACCGGGATCATTCCCGGTTTAGGCCTGCTCCTGACACTTCTCTTCGTAGTTTTAGCCGGACTGCTGACCACTAATATTGTGGGACGTAAGTTAATCGCCATGGGGGAGTATATATTACTTAAAGTCCCCTTTGCCAGTACTGTTTACAGAACTGCTAAGCAGATAGTGGAAGCTTTTATCCGGCAGGATCGCAGGATGTTCCGTGAAGTGGTGCTTGTGGAATATCCGCGCCCCGGTGTTTATGCTCTAGCTTTTGTTACGGGAGAGACGAAAGGGGAAGTACGGGATAAGGTTGGGCACGATATGCTAAATATTTTTCTTCCTACCACACCCAATCCTACTTCCGGTTTCCTGTTGATGGTTCCAAAAGCAGATGTTATTCCGTTGGAGATGTCGGTAGAGGAGGCAATCAAAATGATAATTTCCGGAGGCTTAGTAACTCCTCCCTACCGATCCCGTTAGTACCAGAAAGCTATTTTTGGTGGAACAATTTAGTGACTTATTACGTCTAAAATTTTATCGAAGGGTCTATGAGGCAACCAAAATAGCCTTTTGGAAAAGGTGATGTTTTCGTGGTTAGATTGCGAACTGGACAGAACAATGCTTTACCTGTAGCACTTTTATCATTGATGATGGTTGTGATACTGTTCAACTCAGTTTTATTGGCCCGAGCGGCCGGGTACCTCCACTTTCCTGGAGAGTTGAGTTCGCTTAAAGTAGCGCGTCAAGGAGCGATGCATGTAATCGAATACAGCGAAAAATTGGCCAGTGACGCAGGAGTAATTGGTAATTCGGCGGTTCGCGATGTACTGGCTCATTTCAAATATGAAATTGAAAGAGCCGCTACTCCGGCAGAGATTGCCCGGCTTGTCATTGAATACGGGCGGCAGGTACAGGAGGTAATTTTAAGGGAACAGGATAACCTCCGGAGACAGATCGTCGTCAATATTATTAATCAGGATCCAAATTTACCAAAATTTAAAGGCAAGAGTTTAATCACCGTCTCCAAAGATACCGATAAGGCGGTCAAGATTGTCGACGGTACGGGAGTACTGGCGGAAGAAACCAAAGAGAAGATACGTAATCACAAATTGATGGAGGGGACCTGGTCCATTATTGAGATTTCAGTTCAGGACGGCCAGGCAACCTTGGTAACTGCCCGGTCCCTTCAAGATCAGATAGATATGCTGGAAAAAGAGGTTAGCAATTTACGCAGCCAGCTTCAGCAAATAAGTATCCAAGCCGGCTACGCGGAAATGACCGGTTCAGGGATCATTGTTGAGCTATATGATGCTCAGGAAGGTTATAGCTCGGTGGATATTGTTCATGACAGGGACGTCCGGGACGTAGTCAATGAGCTGTTTGCGGCAGGTGCAGCGGGCATTTCGGTAGGCGGGCAAAGGCTTATAGCCACTTCTTCTATCCGCTGCGCAGGCCCTATCATTCTGGTTAACCAGCACCCCATTGCCGTTAATCCCATTGTTATTAAAGCCATTGGAGATCCGGAAGTGCTGGCCAGCAGCTTGGATTTGATCAGAGCTGAATTAGAGGACTTTGGAATTCAAGTTATTATTACTCCCAGTCAGGAAATAACCTTACCTCCCTATAAAGAAAAGAAGTAGCCAGGTGAGGGTAAATCCTGGCTATTCTTATGTTCTTAGCTGAGTGGCGGAGAGTCTTGAAGGTATGGGGATACTTTGTTAAGATACCCTTAGAAGGTAAGGATGAGGTGATCTATCATTGATTAACTGGTTTAAAAAATATACTTTATATATCATGTTAATTTTGGCCTGTATACTTTCGGCATTTATTGCTTTTATTTATATTAACAAGTGGCTGGCTACTCCTGTAGAACCGGTGGGGATGGTTCCGGGACAGGAAGAACTTGCTTTGTCTTCTGGAGATATTTCCCCGAGTCCCGATGCTGAGAAAGAGGAAGCTCAAAAACAGGAACCTGAGACCAAGGTTTTATGTCCGCTGGACGGGGCGTCTTTAAAGGAATTGCCCGCCCGGAGACCGCTGGCGGTAATGATAGACAATCATTCCCGCGCCCACCCTCAATCGGGCCTGCGGGAAGCAGACTTAGTGTATGAAATGCTGGTGGAAGGCGGCATTACGCGATTAATGGCCGTGTATTATCATAATTCAGCGGAAAAAATAGGTCCTATCCGGAGTGCCCGACCCTATTTTATCGATCGCGCCCTCGATCATAATGCCATATATGTTCATGTAGGGCAAAGCCCCCAGGCTCAAACTTATTTTCAGGAGAAGAAACCTGCTCACCTGGATGAATACTCGATCACTAAAGGCTTCTGGAGAACTGATGATCGAGAACCGCCCCATAACCTTTATACTAGTACTGATAACCTGTGGCAGTTAGCTTCAGATTACAATTTGAACCAGCAAGTGGATTTGGAAGGCTTTCTTTTCGGCACTGAGGAAAACGTTTTTAACGGAGACAGAGAGGCTGAAGAGATAGTCATATTTTATCCCCAACAATTTAGCCAAGTCCGTTATGTCTATGACCCGGACAGCCGCCGTTACCGACGGTTTATGGGAGGTAAGGCCCACATAGATGCAGAAACTAATTTGCAACTTTCGGCCAGTAATGTAATTGTCCAGTTTGTTAATACTAAAACTATTGACGGAGTAGGACGCCTTGAAATGGATATGATAGGGGAAGGGAAGGCACTGGTGTTTTCTCGGGGCATGGTTAAAGAGGTCCGGTGGAAGAAGCAGAAGCTTAAAGAAGCTACTCGGTACCTTGATTCCGAGGACCGAGAGGTGGTTTTAGAACCGGGACAGACATGGATTGAGGTAGTTCCGAGAGATATTAGAATTGACTACTGATAGGTGAAGAAAAATGGTCGAAGAGAAAATTACTTTTAAGCGACTTTTAGAGGAAGCAGATAAGGCGAAGAGTAAAGCATACGCACCATATTCCCGGTTTTCCGTAGGTGCGGCTCTCCTCACCCGGTCTGGAAAAATTTTTTCCGGGTGCAACGTGGAAAACGCCTCCTACGGCCTCACTATTTGTGCTGAAAGGGTGGCTGTGGTTAAAGCTATATCGGAAGGAGAGCGCTACTTTCACGCTATCGCTGTGATTGCGGATGCTGGGGTATATTGCCGTCCCTGCGGTGCCTGCCTTCAATTTTTAGCCGAGTTTGGAACGGATATTCAGGTAGTTATGGGTAACCCCAAAGGAGAATATGAAGTAAAAACTGTTGCGGAATTACTTCCAATGAATTTCCGGCTGGGGAGTGGTAAAGAAAGTGAGAGATAACGGTTCCGGCTATCGATCTGGATTTGTAAGTATTATTGGACGTCCCAACGTAGGTAAGTCCACATTACTGAATCAGATAATTGGGCAAAAGGTTGCCATAATGTCGGATAAACCGCAGACTACACGGAACAAAATTCGGGGAGTATATACTACCGACCGGTTTCAGATAATATTTATCGACACGCCGGGCATACATAAACCGAAGCACAGGTTGGGTGAATACATGGTAGAAGTAGCGTTACGAGCTCTGCGAGAAGTAGAAGTGGTGCTTCATGTTGTAGACGCTACAGAAGAATTAGGAGGCGGAGAGCAATATATATTGCGAACGTTGAAGGAAATAGAGACACCCGTCTTTTTGGTAATTAATAAAAGCGATCAGGTGGAAGCAAGTCGGATTGATCAGATTGCTGCAGAGTACTGCCGGTATTATGATTTTGCTGAAGTTGTACCTATCTCGGCTTTGTATGGAGATAACGTACCCCGGTTGCTGGAATTAGTTGCTGAATATTTACCGGAGGGGCCGCAGTATTATCCTCCGGAAATGGTGACCGACCAGCCTGAAAGGTTTGTAGTAGCGGAAATAATTCGAGAAAAAGTTCTTCATTTAACCCGGGAAGAAGTGCCTCATTCCGTGGCGGTAGAGATTGAACAGTTGGAAGAAAGGAAGGAAGGACTGGTATACATAGGGGCAGTTATCTATACAGAAAGAGAATCCCAGAAAGGAATCCTTATCGGCAAGGGAGGAAGGATGCTCAAGGAAATCGGTCAGGCTGCCCGGGAAGAGGTGGAAAATTTGCTGGGAAGCAAAGTTTTTTTAGATTTATGGGTAAAAGTCAAGAAGGACTGGCGTAGAGATGAGATAGCTTTAAGGAATTTCGGTTATGACAAAAGGAGGATATGAACCTTATTGACAGGTAAGCTGAAAATTGTTAGATTTAAAACAGATGAATAGCCTTCACAAGCCGAGTGAAAGGCTTTTATTTTGTCAGGGGGTTCAGGAATTTTTTTCGGCGGAGGTGTACAAGTTGGAAACTGTCCCCAGGCAGAAAAAATTGCATAAATAGATACCCCAGGGGCAGTCCTAAAGATACATGGTGGGATGCTCCTGGGAGAAAGGAGTATCTCCCATGTTGGACCGAAAAGATTTCAGCACCAAAGCTAACAGATTTCTAGCCGAGAACAATTTGGAAAAATTGACCCAACTCCTTACGGAGCAGCATCCGGCTGATATAGCGGAATTCCTGCAGGAGTTGGATTCGGAGAAACAGGGAATTGTCTTCAGTTTACTGGATAGAGAAAAAGCTGCTCTGGTACTAAACGAGTTGGATGCCTCCACCATATCCTCCCTGTTGGATACTTTGGGAGCCGAGCGTATAGCGGAAATCCTGGACGTAATGCCTACTGATGACGCTGCCGACCTTTTAGGAGAAATGTCGGACTTGCTTAAGCAGCGCCTGCTGGGCCTGATGGAGCTGGAAGACGCTCAGGACGTCCAGGAATTGATGGAGTATAAGAAAGATACAGCCGGTGGTATCATGACCACCGAGTATGTAGCCATACGGGAGGATATCACCGCCGAAAGAGCAATTCAAGTTTTGCGGGAAACGGCTCCTGATGCGGAAACAGTATATTATGTCTACGTAGTTAATACCAAAAATCAATTGGTAGGAGTTATTTCGCTGCGGGAATTGATTGTAGCCGACCCCAATACTCTAATTGCCGATATTATGCACCGGAATGTCATCCGGGTTAACGTCAATGATGACCAGGAAGAAGTGGCCAGGGTAGTTGCCCGCTATGACTTTCTGGCTGTGCCGGTCGTAGATGATGAAGGATCTTTAGTAGGTATTGTAACGGTAGATGATATTATTGATGTTATCCATGATGAAGCAACGGAAGATATTTTCCGCCTGAGCGGTACTTCTGAATTACCGGCTGATGATGGAGATATATATCACAGTGTGCTGGTCAACGTCAGGTCCCGCCTTCCGTGGCTCATAATTACCATGCTCGGTGGACTGCTGGCAGGCAGGATTTTGAAAGGAATTGAGAGCCAGCTCAGTACAGTGGTCGCTCTGGCTTTTTTCATTCCTATCCTTACCGGAATGGGTGGAAACATCGGTACTCAATCCTCCAGTCTTACGGTTCGGGGTCTTGCCACCGGGCATGTCGATGAAGGCGCCTTTTTTCAAACTATTATCCGGCAGGCTGCCGCTGGGCTGGTAATGGGGGTTCTTATCGGCACTATAGTGGGTTTAGTAGCTGCTTGGTGGCAGGGAAAAGTAATGTTCGGCGTAGTGGTAGGTTTGGCCTTGGTAGGTAACATGCTTACGGCAGCAACTATGGGAACTCTGGTGCCATTAATTTTCAGAAAGCTGGGAGTAGACCCGGCAGTTGCTTCTGCTCCCTTCATCTCTACGGCTATTGACATTACCGGACTGCTCATATATTCTACCTTGGCAAGTTTGTTGCTTTCATACCTGGTATGATTACAGCAGGAACCTTCACTTTCCGGAGTTCCTGCTTTTTTCCTTGGAAGAAGAAGGCTTGTATAACCGGCGAGGTTATGGATAGCCTAAGTCTTGGTGAAACAAGAGGAGAAAGGGTGGGCAATGTGAAAGCTAGCGAAACTATGTGGAAACTATTTCAAGCCACCGGTTATATCGGTGCTTATTTAATTTACAAAGAATTGACAAGGGAAGAGGAAGCGGCGGAAATCTGTCCTGGAAGAGAAATTGTACCGGAGGAAGGGGAAGAGTAAAACTTGCGTTTATATAAGGCGGAGGGCGTAGTAATTAGAGGTCGGGATTATGGTGAAGCAGATAGGATAATAACTTTGTATTCCCGTCAGCATGGTAAAGTCGATGCTATAGCCAAGGGAGTAAGAAAGCCCAAAAGTAGAATGCGCGGTGGGGTTCAGCTTTTTACTTTTTCCAGCTTTCTCCTCTACCCGGGAAGGACTTTAGATACGGTAACCCAATGTGAGATAATAGAACCCTTTACCCTTTTGCGGGAAGACCTGACCAGGTTTGCCTATGCCAGTTATTTAGTCGAACTGGTTAACTCTCTAGTTCCTGAACGAGATGCCAATGAGAAACTGTTTTTTTTGCTGCTTGCCTCTCTGCATCTCCTAACCCGGGAAGATCCGGAAGTATCTGTGCGTTTTTTTGAAATCCGCTTGTTAAGCCTTCTCGGTTACCGTCCCCAATTGCAAAACTGTGTTCAATGCGGGAAATTTGTACCGGACAAAAGCATCAAGTTTAGCGTTCGCCTGGGAGGAGTTCTATGCCGGGACTGTTCCCCGGAGGACAAATCTGCTTTCTCTATATCCAAAGGTGCGTTAACGGTACTGGACCAATTGACTAAAATAGATCCCCGGAGGATTGGCCGTTTGAAAATCTCGGTACCGATGCGTCAAGAGCTGGAGCGAATGCTTTGCGAATATATCCTGTACCGGGCGGAAAGACAGTTAAAATCATTAGATTTCATTTTCAATTTACGCCGCCTTGTTACTGAGAAAGAAACGCATAAAGAGATAAACTAGTGGTTACAAATATGCTTAAAAGGAGTGTGATGAAATTGAATGAACTGGAAAAAATAGATATTATTAGACAGCGCTTGAACGTCACCTACAAAGAAGCTAAAGAGGCACTGGACATGGCCAAAGGGGATTTAGTTCAAGCTTTAGTTATCCTGGAAGAAAAAGAAAATAATTTGACGGAGAAACTGCAAGAGCGCGGTAACCAGCTGTTAGCCCAAATCAAGCAGTTGATTCAGAAAGGGAATATTACCCGGATTAAGTTAAAGAAAGGTGACGAAACGGTTTTGGAAATACCTGCTACTTTGGGTGCGTTAGGAGTTCTAGCTGCCCTGGCCAGCACAGAGCTGGCGGTTATAGCCGGCCTCGGCACGGTAGCTGCCTGGGCCAATAAATATACGCTGGAAATTGAACGGCCGGACGGTCAGAAAGAAGAAAAAGACGTGGAATTATAAACAGGTCTTTCGTTGACAACAAAGGATGAATTTGCTAAATTATAAAGCAAAAAAGTCAGGCTAAGAAGGAGAGGAGTAACCTCCAAGCGTTTGCTCAGAGAGCCGGAGGAAGGTGGAATTCCGGTCAAACGGTGGAGGTGAAGGCGCTCCGGAGCCGCAAGAGGAAAGCGCTGCCCTGCTGCTGTTTAGGGAAGCGTGAGTAAAGCTTGCGACCGAAAAGAGGGGGCTGTTGTGCAGCCAAACAGGGTGGAACCGCGGGAGAACCTCCCGTCCCTGTAGCTTTTGCTATAGGAATGGGAGGTTTTTGTTATACCGGAAGTAAAGGGGGTTTGTTATGAATTTTCAGGACCTTATTCAAGCTTTGAACCAATTTTGGGGTACACAAAAATGCATTATTCAGCAACCTTATGATATGGAAAAGGGTGCTGGCACTATGCACCCGGCCACCTTTTTGCGCGTTCTGGGGCCTGAACCATGGAATGTAGCTTATGTAGAACCTTCTCGCCGGCCTACCGATGGGCGCTACGGGGAAAACCCAAATCGCCTGCAGCACTATTATCAGTATCAAGTAATTCTCAAGCCGTCTCCTGAAAATGTCCAGGAGATCTACCTGGACAGTTTAAGACATATAGGCATAGATCCGGACAAACACGACATTCGTTTTGTCGAGGATAACTGGGAATCACCAACTTTAGGCGCATGGGGGCTCGGCTGGGAAGTATGGCTGGACGGTATGGAAATAACCCAATTTACTTATTTCCAGCAGTGCGGTGGGATTGACTGTCGTCCTGTTTCCGCGGAGATAACTTACGGCTTGGAGCGCTTAGCCATGTATATTCAGAAGAAAGATAGTGTTTTTGACATAGAATGGGTGGAAGGTATTACTTACGGTGATGTCCATCACCAGGCAGAAGTGGACTATTCCTGTTACAATTTCGAGGCTGCCGATACGGAAATGCTCTTCACTCTTTTTAACCTGTACGAGAAAGAAGCTGAGAGAATTGTAGAATTGGGTTTGGTCCAACCGGCTTACGATTACGTTTTAAAGTGCTCGCATACTTTCAATCTGCTGGATGCCCGCGGGGCCATCAGCGTCACGGAACGAACCGGGTATATTTCCCGCGTCCGAAATTTGGCGCGGCTTTGTGCACAGGCCTACCTGGAACAGAGAAAGAAATTAGGTTATCCCCTGTTGAAAGATCCTCAGGAAAGAAAAAGGCTGGGTTTGCCACCTGACGTTGAACAGAGCGGGACAAAGGTGGGAGAA
This sequence comes from Calderihabitans maritimus, assembly GCF_002207765.1. Classification (NCBI taxonomy): domain Bacteria; kingdom Bacillati; phylum Bacillota; class Clostridia; order Neomoorellales; family Calderihabitantaceae; genus Calderihabitans; species Calderihabitans maritimus. The sequence continues at coordinate 10,332 of NZ_BDGJ01000142.1, read as the reverse complement.
GCAGGACGGCTGCATTACGGAACAGGGGAGCAGGACAAGGATTCTTTCGATGTGAAGGAGGGCTGAAAGTTGGCTAGAGATCTTTTGCTGGAAGTCGGTACGGAAGAGATCCCGGCACGGTTTATGGAAGCAACTCTGTCGCAGCTAAAAAAAATAACTGAGGAAAAACTGGCCGAAGAGCGTTTGGTCTTCAAAGAGGTCAGTACCTACGGTACACCGCGGAGATTGGCCCTGTATGTTACCGGCCTCGAAGAGAAACAGGAAGATCTGGTAGAGGAGGTCAAAGGTCCCTCGCAGCGGGTAGCTTTCGATGAAGAAGGACGTCCCACCAAGGCGGCAAAAGGATTTGCCCGTTCACAGGGCGTGGCCGTAGAGGAACTGGTAGTAAAAGAGACTAGGGGAGGAGCCTATGTCTACGCAATTAAGAAAAAAGAGGGAATTCCAACCATTCAGGTGCTCCCTTCCCTTCTCCCTCAGTTAATACGTGGTCTGTCTTTCCCCAAGCCTATGCGGTGGGGTAACGGAGAAATGCGGTTTGCCCGTCCGATCCGCTGGTTGGTAGCTTTATACGGGGAAGAAGTGGTGGGATTTTCCTTAGCGGGTCTTGTCGCAGACCGCTTAACCCGAGGTCACCGCTTTCTATGTCCGGAACCAATTGTACTAAAGCAACCAGCGGACTACTTTAGCGAACTGGAGAAAGGCTTTGTGATAGTCGATCAGAACCGCAGGCGACAAATGATATGGGAACAGGTACAAAATCTGGCGGAAGAGATAGGGGGCAGGGTTGAACCAGATGAGGAATTGCTGGAAGAAGTCACCTACCTGGTAGAATATCCTACGGCATTGGTAGGGAGCTTTGCCGAGGAATATCTCCAGCTACCGGAAGAAGTTTTAATTACTCCGATGCGTGAGCACCAACGCTACTTTCCGGTGCGGGACCGGGAGGGCCGCCTTTTGAATCGCTTCATAACGGTTCGTAACGGCACTTCCGACCACCTGGAAATTGTAAGAGAAGGTAATGAAAAAGTATTGCGGGCCCGTCTGGCTGATGCCAAGTTTTTCTACCAGGAAGACCTGAAGTACCGCCTCGCCGACAAAGTGGAAAAACTCAAGGAAATAGTGTTTCAGGAACGATTGGGAACCGTTTGGGACAAAGTGGAAAGGCTTAAGCCCCTGACTCGCTACCTGATTACCGTTTTGGGTATGGATGCTGGTTTAATCCCGGCGGCTGAAAGGGCCGCCTATTTATGCAAGGCCGACCTGGTGACAAACATGGTTTACGAATTTCCCGAGCTACAGGGAATCATGGGCTATTATTACGCCCGCCACGATGGAGAAGAGGATAGAGTGAGCATGGCCATCCGGGAACATTACCTGCCTCGCTTTGCCGGAGACGTTTTGCCCCAAAGTCCTCTGGGTATGGTGCTCAGTATAGCCGACCGGATAGATTCCATAGTCGGGTGCTTTGCCGTAGGCATCCAGCCCACCGGTTCGCAGGATCCTTATGCCTTGCGACGCCAGGCCTTGGGGATCTGCAATATAATTCTCGAACGGGGACTGGAGTTTTCCCTGCACCAGCTTATCAGACAAGCTTACGGTCTGTACCGGGATAAAACTGAGCTGGAATTTTCAGAAGCAGAAGTGGTTGAGCAGGTCGGCAGTTTCTTCCGCCAGCGACTGGAAAACATTTTAGAAGAAAAAGGAATACGCTATGACGTAGTTAAAGCAGTGGTTTCTGCTCAATGGGATGATTTGTACGACGCCTACCTGCGGGCAGTTGCCGTTCAAGAATTCAGGCAGGATCCCGGATTTGAGGAACTCCTCACGGCCTTCAACCGAGCCGGTAACCTGGCTGGAAAAGCGGAGGTCGGTTCCGTAAATCCGGAACTTTTCGAAGAAAAAGTGGAGATGGAGTTATATGATGCTTTTGCCCGGGTCAAGGAGCGGGGCGAGCCTCTTCTAAATGGGAGATCGTATGCGGCAGCGCTTAAAGAAATTGCTTCTTTACGGGAACCTATAGATAATTTCTTCAACGGCGTCATGGTGATGGTCGAAGATGCCCGGTTGCGTAATAACCGGCTGGCTCTGTTAAAGCAGATTACCGACTATATACTGCGAATTGCCGACCTGTCTCAAATTGTAGCCTGAATGGAAACAGCAGTCCCTCCTTCGGACTGCTTAGTTTTTACTTGAATCAGGCGAGAAAATTTGGGCCATAAAATTTATTTTAAGGCCATAAACTTACGGATGGGGAGATATTAACGGCATTTTGTTATATTAATATCATTTTGCCCCAAACAGAAGGATATTTATGTGTTATATAGTATATATAAATAATGCGTTTTTAGGAATTAGTATGTCATAATAACAGCGGAACGGCAGGGAAGGTGGTGAGCAGTATCCAGCTTACGAAACGGCAGGAAAAAATCGTAGAGATTGTTAAGAATTCTGGACCTATTACCAGCGAGCAAATCGCCAAGAAGTTGAATCTTACTCGAGCCACGTTGCGCCCTGATTTAACTATTCTTACTATGGCCGGTATCCTGGAAGCGAGGCCCCGCGTGGGGTATTTTTATAGTGGAAAGTCTCCCCGTGCCCTGATAGCGGAAGAACTTCGCAAGCTGAGAGTAAAAGATGTAAAAGCAGTCCCGGTAGTGGTGAGAGAAGGAACTTCCGTATATGATGCAGTAGTCACCATGTTCCTGGAAGATGTGGGAACGCTAATAGTGGTTAACGAAGAGGGGTTCTTGGAAGGGGTTATTTCACGGAAGGATCTGCTCAAAGTGACTTTAGGACAGACGGATATTCACAAGGTACCGGTAAGTGTTATGATGACCCGGATGCCCAACATCATCACTACTTTTCCGGAAGAAACGGTTTACATGGCGGCAAAAAAACTGATAGAACATGAAGTTGACGCTCTTCCGGTAGTTAGGACACTTGTTGACAGCGAGGGAAAAGAAAAGCTGGAGGTAGTAGGACGTATCACCAAAACTCATATTACCCGACTGTTTGTCGAATTAGGGGAAGCTGAATAAAAGGGGGGAGAGAAGATTAAAGGAACAGCCGATGAAAGGCCCGTAATTTATGTGGTTTCTGACTCTTTGGGGGAAACGGCTGAGTTTGTCGGCCGGGCTGCCGCCAGCCAGTTTGATTCAGGACAAGTTGAATTCCGAAGGGTTCCTTATGTGAGCGATAAGGAACTTCTGGAAGAAATAGTGGAAGAAGCGAAAGAATTCAACGCTGTTATTGCCTACACCATAGTTATTCCTGAGTTAAAGGAGTATTTAATTGAGTTAACAGAAAAGCATGGTGTGGTGGCAGTAGATATTTTGGGACCAATGATTGAAGCTATTGCCAAGGTGAGCAACAGTCAGCCCCGTCTTGAGCCCGGGTTGCTTCGTCGTCTGGATGAAGCATATTTTCGCAAAGTGGAAGCCATTGAATTTGCCGTAAAATACGACGACGGGAAAGATCCGCGAGGGCTTATTTATGCTGATGTAGTTCTTATCGGAGTTTCGCGTACTTCCAAGACCCCTGTGTGCATGTACCTGGCTCATAAACGAATAAAGGCGGCTAATGTACCTTTAGTACCGGAGGTAGCCCCTCCGGAGGAACTCTTCAAACTGCCGCCCCGCAAGATTATAGGGCTTACCATAAGTCCTCAACTCTTAAACGAAATTCGCCAAGAGCGGCTCAAAACTCTGGGGTTGACTTCCCGGGCCGATTACGCCAACATGGAACGAATCCTGCAGGAATTGGAGTATGCGGAAAAGATCATGAAACGTATTGGATGTCCCATTATTGACGTAACCAATCGGGCGGTTGAGGAGACCGCTAGTAAAGTCTTAGAAATCTATTTTAAGGGGGAGCGAGATGGTAAGTAAGAAATACGTCTATCTGTTTCAAGAAGGAAGAGCGGATATGAAGTCTTTGCTGGGGGGAAAAGGAGCCAACCTGGCTGAAATGACCAACATTGGATTGCCGGTACCCCCGGGGCTTACTATTACCACCGAAGCCTGTAACGAGTATTATCGTTTGGACAGGAATTTTCCGGAAGGTCTAGTGGAAGAACTTCGGGAGAAGCTTTCCAAGGTGGAAGAGGCTACCGGAAAAAAATTCGGCGATCCCGAAAACCCGTTGCTGGTATCTGTGCGTTCCGGGGCCGTTATTTCCATGCCGGGAATGATGGATACCATACTCAACTTGGGGCTTAATGACCAGACGCTGCAGGGACTGATTAAAGCTACAAATGATGAGCGTTTTGCTTTGGACTGTTACCGTCGTTTCATTCAGATGTTTGGTGATGTAGTACAGGGAATAGAGCATTATGAATTTGAAAGCATTCTGGAGAAGGTCAAAGAACGGGAAGGAGTCAAATTTGACTATCAACTAACACCGGAAGCTTTGAGAGATATAATTAAGGAGTATAAAGACTTAGTTTTACATAAGACGGGAGAAGAATTTCCCCAGGAGCCCTTTGAGCAACTGTATATGGCCGTTAGAGCCGTATTTGATTCCTGGAATAATCAAAGAGCCATCGTTTACCGGAAAATAAATAAAATTCCTGATGATCTGGGCACGGCCGTTAATGTACAATCCATGGTTTTCGGCAACATGGGCAACGATTCCGGAACGGGTGTGGCCTTCACCCGAAATCCCTCTACCGGCGAAAAGACTATATATGGTGAATACCTAATTAACGCCCAGGGAGAGGATGTGGTTGCTGGAATTCGTACTCCGCAGCCCATCAATAAACTTGAAGAAGAACTTCCACAAGTTTACCGTCAGTTTGTTGAAATATGTGAACTCTTAGAGAAACACTACCGTGATATGCAGGACATCGAGTTTACCATTGAACGTGGAAAACTTTATTTGTTGCAAACCCGTACGGGTAAACGAACGGCTGCGGCGGCAATACGGATTGCGGTGGATATGGTTCGAGAGGGACTTATCAGCAAAGAGGAAGCAATTTCCCGGGTTGAGCCGGGCCAATTGGATCAGTTGTTGCACCGGCGTATTGACCCTGAGGCCGAACTTAACGTTATTGCCAAGGGACTTCCCGCTTCTCCCGGAGCGGCCTGCGGAGCGGTTGTTTTTGATGCGGATGAAGCCGAGAAGCTGGGACAAGAAGGGCACAAAATCATACTGGTGCGTACCGAAACCACTCCTGATGACATTCACGGAATTGTAGCGGCCCAGGGGGTTCTTACCAGCCGGGGCGGGATGACCAGCCATGCGGCGGTAGTCGCTCGGGGTATGGGTAAGCCCTGTGTAAGCGGCTGCGAAAGTATTAAAATTAACTACGAAGCCGAGTTATTCCAGGTGGATGGAACGGTAGTTAAGAAGGGCGACATCATTTCCATCGACGGTTCCACCGGGCAGGTGATGTTGGGAGAAGTTCCCATGATTGAGCCCCAGCTTAGCGAAGAATTCCAGACCTTGCTCAGTTGGGCCGATGAAATCCGAACCCTTGGAGTACGGGCCAATGCAGATACCCCGGAAGATGCCCGGAAGGCTCGCGAGTTTGGGGCTGCCGGTATTGGATTATGCCGGACGGAACATATGTTTATGGCCCAGGACCGGTTGCCGATTGTACAGGAGATGATACTGGCCGATACGAAAGAAAAACGGGAAGCTGCTCTGGCCAAACTGCTTCCCATGCAGCAGGGAGATTTCTACGAGATTCTAAAAGCTATGGCCGGTTACCCGGTTACCATTCGTTTGTTGGATCCCCCACTCCATGAATTTCTCCCCAACCTGGAGGAGCTGGTGGTGGAGGTAACGCGGTTAAAAGCTACCGGGGGAGACCCGCAGGAAATTGCCGCGAAAGAAGAGCTTCTCCGCCAGGTACGGGCTCTGTCTGAATTCAACCCCATGCTGGGACACCGGGGCTGCCGGCTGGGTATTACCTTTCCGGAAATTTATGCCATGCAGGCCCGGGCTATTTTCCAGGCAGTAGCCCAATTGGTCAAGGAGGGTTATGAAGTATTTCCGGAGGTAGAGATTCCTCTGGTCATGCACGTTAACGAACTGGCCTTCCTCCGGGAGCAAATAGTTAAAATTGCCGAAGAAGTTAAGCGGGAACAAAATGTGGATTTCCACTACACCATAGGAACCATGATTGAAGTACCGCGGGCCTGTGCTACGGCAGGCGAGATTGCCCGGGAGGCTGAGTTCTTCTCCTTCGGAACGAACGACCTGACGCAGACCACCTTTGGTTTCAGCCGGGATGACGCTGAAGGAAAGTTTCTGCACCATTATGTGCAGCAGAAGATAATTCAGGATAACCCGTTCATCGTCCTGGACCGGGATGGCGTAGGCAGACTGATGGAGATGGCAGTCAAACAGGGTCGGCAGACGAGGGAGAATCTGCTGATTGGAATATGCGGTGAACACGGGGGAGAACCCAGCTCGATAGAGTTCTGCCACCAGATTGGTCTCGATTTCGTCAGCTGCTCGCCTTATAGGGTTCCCATTGCCCGCCTGGCGGCGGCCCAGGCGGCTTTGAAACATCCCCGGTAATAGGAGTTTAGTAGGAGACTAGCTCGGTGATACTAATGGAGCACGGGTTCAACCTGTTGCTCCTTTTTTTTAACTTTTAACGGTTATACGCAAAGCCCGGCCTTCCCATTATTTTATGGGCTTAACGTCGCTGCTTCGCATTTTGCTGCCGACCAGAATTATTCGGGACGGTTACCGGGAGGCGGGTGACGTCTTTTTTGCTGCTAAGAATCGACGAACATTTTCTATTTAAAGGGATTTCTGCTTCTAATGTCAAAATATAGCAGGGGGAAGGAGGGCGAAAAAATGCCGTTTCACAAGAATAAGGACAGACCTCAATGTTCCCTTGAAACCAGACAACTCATTTATGAAATTTATTTTGAACGCATATACAAAATCGCCCTCGCAGTAACCCGCGACCCGGCAGTCGCCGAAGAAGTGGCCCAGGAAACGTTTAAGACAGCCTTTGAAAAATACCACACTTTAAAGGAACCAGCCAAAATCCGGGCCTGGCTGACGGCTATAGCCTTAAATACGGCCAGAACTTTCTACCATGAACAAAAAAAGTTAATTCCCATCGACCCCGAGCAACTATCGAAAATAAGAGACAGGAACTCCGGGCCGATGGAAGAAATGGTAGAGCCGGAAGGTAGCAAATTGGTGGCGGTCAAGATTTCGGGAGAGAAACCGCTGATGACAGTTACCCTTCGTTACAGTACAAAGCTTGGGCCTTTGATCATCAAAGAGAGTGGGATTCTCCAAAATGCGGGGATTGGTATGGGCTATGACAAAGATGACACCGTAGTGGAGAGGCCTGACATAAACGGAGTATCAGCAACCCTGTTTTACAACAAGAGCGGAAGGACTTCATTAGTGTGGTATGACCAAGGAGTCAGATATCGGATAGAAGGTTTTAACTTGGCAGAAGAAATTATCAAGATTGCCAAAAATCTTTCCCCCTAATTGGGAACCTAAAAGGCCTGCTTACCATCTAAAGAATAGGTATATATACCAAAAAAATTCAAGGGGGATTGAAACCACCATTGCCCAAGTAGGAAGCGAAGCCAAAGTGTATCTCGACGGTTACACCAGTACCCAGTCCGCCGTGGACTATGTTGCCGTGAGAATTTATTTACAGAAGTTGGAATGGTTCAAATTGGGTAAATGTTACCTCCTACCCCTTTGAGGACAATAATACCGATTATGTAGAGGGGGTTATTATTACCCTGTTCGAATTTTGGGAGAAAGTGTTAATGAACCCGCATACCGACATACGTTACGACGAGTATGGAATATATGAACCAACGCAAACAGATATTGATCTGGTTGAGTACCTGTACAATAATTAAATATCAGAACACTCTAAAATGCAAGTTCTGGAATGTGCAATCATATGGCGAATTAATGATTTATCAGTTGTTCATTAATCAAACTTTCTGGGAAAGAGATGAAAATTTGGCCACGGGGGTCAAAAGATGAAAGTTCGGTTGTTAATTATAATTGCAAGTGTTTTAGTAATTTTTAGTGCGGCCTTCGTCTCAATCCAAGAATTATCGCCGGTAACTGAGATACAAATAATTACAGGTAGCAGTTACCTTGAGTCATATGATTCATTAGCCAAACTTACCGATCGTGCAGATGCCATCGTAATAGGAACGTTTAAGGATGTTATCACTGAAGGTATAATAGATAGAACTAACATTCCCTATACAGATTTTTCCTTTAAAGTCGAAAAAGTTATTAAAGGTTCAATAGAAGACAACAGTAACATTGTTATACATCAGTTGGCCGGGAATATCAATGGACAGGTGGTACAAGATAGAGATGATCCTTTATTCAAAATTGGAGAAAAAGCATTGTTATTTCTAGGTTACGGAACCAAATATTTTGTATTAAACGGTGCGCAAGGTAGATTTCCAATTATCAATGGGAAAGTCTCTTCTATGAATTATGTGTCTCCAAAAGTACAGCTAGTAGGTGTTGATCTTCCACCTACTGAATTACAAGTTTTTGTAAAACAAATACAAGCCCACTTAAAATAAGCCGGGCAACAAGCGACAAGCTAACATTAATAGAGGCGGACGGACATTCGAGAGCCAAGATTATTTATTGACTAGGGGATCTAATTTCAGTACAAGTTGTTTCGTCCTAAACAAATTTGGAGAGGCAGGGAGACGTTTACTGTTGCGAACCTGTGCTTTGCGAAGCACGTTTTCATGCCGGTGCTTCGTATTTTGTTACTGGCCAGTCGGTGATATATAACAATTAGAGTTTAAATGTTTTGGAAAAGGAAGGAAATGTTTTGATCCTTAAGATTTTTATTAGACCCTTAACAATACTGACTATACTTATTATTTCAGAAGTACTTTTACCTTTCGTTGCGTTTGACAACGGTCTGCCTGTCTCCTCATCGGGAGAATTTTTGGGGCCGGTCATTCCTGTTGCAGATACACCAGTAGGGATTGAAACGGAAAGCCTGGCCATCAATTTTACGGAGAGTGATTCCTTTTTGTTACCATTGTTTATGCGGGCTAACGTTTCTGCAACTTACCTGATCAACAATCCAGCCAGGATACGGTGGTCGTATCGGTGCTTTTTATCAGTGATTTCGTTAAAGGTGGGCAAGTTACCCTGGATGGCGAGGCGATTCCCGTCTCCTCGGAGAAAGTTTCAGTATCATCTCTTTATCCCGCCTTAGAAAAAAGTTCCAAGTTTATCTGGTACGATCCTTGGACAGGCAAAACTTATCCTCTCCCGGAAAACATGCGAAGAGATAAGTTTGATGCTGTTCCTTTTACTTTAAAACTGTCACCCGGTCACCACGAATTAAAGGTTGTTTTTGAAAATACACTTGGACTTGATCAGGACCGTTACCTTAACCCGGTATTTCACCTTACCTATCTTCTTCAACCTGCGAAATACTGGGCCTATTTCAAGAATTTACAGATTTCCATTACCCTCCCTCATAGCAACTACCGACTGGCTGGTTCCTTACCCCTGAAAAGGACAGGAGCCAGAACCTGGACGGCGAATTTTTCTAAACTTCCAGAAAAAGACCTTCACCTGTCGGTCATATCCACTTCAGGAATGTGGTTGGGGCCTTATACCACAAAATTTACTATCTGGCTTTTACTGGTAATAGTCATTTTCCTGCCTGTATTTTACAAGAGGTTTTTAGCTGCTCGCATATCTGGAACGTTTGGGTTCGGGCTGGGTATAATGTTAAGAATTTTGGCAGCTTGGTTTGCCTGGGATACGCTCACCCGGGGTCTTCTTCCGGCTCCGTTTAATGGACTGGTTCAAATTCCGCTTTTGGTAGCCGCCCTACTGATGTTTTTATACGGTATCGTCAAGGACATATACAGTTTAATAAGAACAAGTAGCAGGATAGGATGAGAATTCAAAGTCTAAACGTCCTGGGAGGGTCTTATAATGTTCAAATTAATAATTCTACTGGTTAGAAATAGTTTAATAGGGGTCTTAATTGGGGTTATAGCCAAAATTATAGGATTACTTTTGGGTTTCCATAATTTGGCAAGGATGGTAGGTGCATTAATAATTGTGTTGGCATTTGGGTCTTTAACCCTCACGAGCAATTCTTACGTTAATTTGGCCGTACCTGACGCTTTTTGGACTGTACAGATATTTAATAGAAAGCATAAGTTGAAAGGAAATTTGCTACGATTTATTTCAATTTTGACCGTTGGGATAGTTGTGTTTCTAATAAGTCTAATCTTCTAACCCTGAACTCCAGAGTATGAGTCAATAAATATCGGGGGCCAAGAAGGAAAATGAGGCCCTGCTCCATAAGAGTAAATATACCCAAAA
>NZ_BDGJ01000141.1 GCF_002207765.1 Calderihabitans maritimus | reverse complement strand
ACTCTATGTTTTGTAATGCTTTTTGCCAACAATGGCCTGATAAAATGCCACTGCCATACTCTTATCCTTTTACCGGGCTTGATTAACAAATGGAGTGAGGTCTGGTCAAGGGCGGGCTCCGCCCGTTCATTTTACCCTTAACCAGGCCGAACGGAATAACTACAATTGTCCAGGCCCGGTTATATCTTCACTATAAAAGTGACATTTTCTCACG
>NZ_BDGJ01000140.1 GCF_002207765.1 Calderihabitans maritimus | reverse complement strand
ACTCTATGTTTTGTAATGCTTTTTGCCAACAATGGCCTGATAAAATGCCACTGCCATACTCTTATCCTTTTACCAGGCTTGATTAACAAAAAGTTATGGAGTGAGGTCTGGTCAAGGGCGGGCTCCGCCCGTTCATTTTACCCTTGACCAGGCCGAACGGAATAACTACAATT
>NZ_BDGJ01000139.1 GCF_002207765.1 Calderihabitans maritimus | reverse complement strand
ATAAGAAGAGCAGCAGTAATGTACGGTCCGGCATCCTTCTCGTGGTGGGTCGGGATGGGAAACATACTACCAAGAACCCCACCAGGCACGACAGAGCCATAAAGAGACCGTACCACCGGACAGCAATGGGACCAAGTTTGAAAACGTAAGGATTGAGGTCGAGCAGCACATAAATTCCTCCCGGTTTCTACTTATATACCTATTTTTTCCATTTATATAAATTTAATGCTTGTATTATGCTAATTATAAAATTGCGGTTGGAAAGGAGCAAAGGTTATGGACTTCAAAAGAGCCCAGGAGATAATAAATTCTCCAGAAACCTATGAAGTTTTTTATAAAGGAAAGCCGGTTTGGATTAATGCTCTTGACCCGGACCACGAAACCGCTGAGGTTGAAGTATTCGGCGAGGGGCCGTCAATCAGTGTGCCTGTGGAGGAGCTCGAGGAAGGTGAAATCAGACACTGAAGCACCCGGAAGCTGGGTGCTTTTCTATCATGTGGGTATTTCGCTACCACTATGTTCTAAAATAATAGTTTCAATAATAATTATAGCTTAAAATTACCATCATATGTAAATAATTACAGTTAGTTACTACCATATTTTTACTGGAGATGGTATAATTGAAAAAAAAGAAAAGAACTCATAAGATAAGAGGAAAGAAGGTGATACACATGAATGTAGTGCTAGATAAAACGTCTTTAAGGCGTGCAAGACTACTTCGGGCCAAAGAGCTGTCTACACGTATTACTAGAAAGGCCAGGGCCGCTAAACTGACATACGAAAAAATTGAGAAGGATGTCACGGAGATTCTTGAAAGCATCAAACGTGATCGTACCGGTCGTAATTGATACCAATGTGTTCATCCACGTCCTTCATGAGGCAATCTTTGGTCAGCCTTTTCAATTGCTCACCCATTCCACCGATACCTCCGGGGTCCGATTTTTTCGATCCTACCGCTGGCCAGGGCCTGGTCCCAGCGGTGCCTGTCCAGCAAAAAGAGAATATATTCCTCCTCCGGGTCGCGGGGTCGGGAGGAGCGAAGGGGCTTATCGATCCCTGCTACCCACTTAGTGTAAAGATTTAACGATTTCTTACGCAATTTTTCAATGTAACTGTTATACTCAATCTTACGCAAGTTTACCCAACTCCTTAAAGCCGGCCACTCTTAACTTAAACTATACCACACCAGTACTAATTTCAAAACTGGATTTTAATAATTTTTGCCATTTTTTGTAACGCGACTGTCTTATCCCCTGACTACCAGATAAACTCCGACAACTATCAATAAGACACCCGCCCACCGAACCGGCGGTACCGTCTCGCCGAACAGAAACAGACCGGCCAGCACTCCGAATACATAAGCCAGGCTCTGAACGGGGTAAATGAAGCTCAGGCTGGCCCGGGAAAGGAGGTAAAACCACAGGAAAAGGGAAAGAACATAAATACCTATTCCTGCCAGTACCGCTGGCGAGGAAAAAACAGGCCAAACATTGGTCCAGGAAAATTCCCCGGCACGGTTAAGACCTAATTTCCAAAATATCTGCCCGGTAACCAGAAGTAGGGCGTTCAATACCGCCAAGACCAGGATCACTCAGCCTTCCCCCTTTTCTTCCCTTTGATCTCTTCCAGTTCGAAACGCAAGAGCGCCACATGCTGAGCCAGCTCTTTATTCTTTTCCTGGAGATCGGATACCTGAACGGACAGGAAAAGAAGCATTATCAGCATAAAAAGGTTGGCGAAAAAAAAGAGAACCGAAGGGGGATAAGAAACTCCCAAAGCCCGGGCCGCCCGGTCCAGAATGCCGGGAAGCAGGGCAAGGAGAAATATAACCGCTCCACTGCCGAACCAGAGCAGAAAATATTTTTCTTCCAGGCGTCTTTTCAGCACCAGGCGGAAGATAAAAATTCCTAAACTGAGGCCGATGGCAGCAGCAAGCAAGTGAAAACGTGGATTCACGGCTCATCCCTCAGTTGATCAGGTGTCTGGCGCAGGGAAGCTACAAGCATACTTACAAGCATTTTAAATACATAAATAACAACCTTCCAGCCGGAGTGCATGCTCTTCCCTCTCCTGCGCTGTTTCATACGCACCGGCACTTCCGTAATTTTAATTCCAGCCCGTTTCATATAGATGAGAACGTTGGCATCGGGAAAATCCCGGGGAAAATTATCCTTTTGGGCATAGTAAGCGAAGACTTTCCGGCTGAGCAGTTGAAATCCGGAAGTGGGATCTGTTATCCGTTGCCCGGCGAGCCGCCAGGTTAGCCACCGCAGCAAAGTAACCCCGGTCCGGCGGATAAATCCCATGGCGTAAGGCGCCTCGTCCAGGAAACGAGAACCGATGACCAGGTCAGCACCCTCTTCCACCCTCGCCCGCATGAGCTTTTCAATTTCTCTCGCGTCGTGCTGCCCGTCCCCGTCAAATTGAATCACATGATCATAGTTGTGGCAGAGAGCATATTTAAATCCCGTCTGCAGGGCGGCTCCGTACCTGAGATTGTAGGGAAGAGTAATTACCTTTTCACCCATTTCCCGCACCACTGCCTCCGTTGTATCGTGAGACCCGTCGTTGATGACGATGCGGTCCAGGTGGGGCATTTGAGTGCGCAGATCTTCCAAAACACTGCCGATATTTTGCCCTTCGTTGTAGGCAGGGATGACCACCAGGTAGCGCCCGCTCATCTTATCACCTTAAAACAGGACCTCAGAACCCCATGGCTCTCTTTGGAAGACCGGTCAGAAACCCTATCGCCTTGACGGCCAGGTAGGCGGCAAATACAAATATGACCGGAGTAGCCGGCAGGGCGAACCGCGGAATGGCCAGAAAGACTGCGTGTACCGCCGTGAAGTACAAAAGAACCATGGCCAAAGGGCCGGAATAAAGCCGTGGTCCCAGAAACATGCTCAACAAAATTCCTGCTAGCGCCAGGCGCAACAGCCAGCGGTGAAATTTGTCAATATCTTCACGGGGAATGCGGCCAAAAGTGCCGGTGTAGGTATAGTTCCACAAGTGCTTCGGTTTTTCGATCAGGTAATGCCGCCAAAAGGAACTGAAATCGTTCTTTAACCAGGCGGCAGCCCGTTTCATTCCCAGGGCGAAACGGAGCTCATTGGTTTCCAGTTCGTCTCTTCCTACGGGCCAACTGGCGCGAATCTCCCGGTGATGTTTACCGAATTCCTGATAAGGGTAGGTGCCCTGGAGAAATATCCAGCCGGATTCCGTAGAAAAGGGTACGAACCGGTGGAATTCCCGGTAGTTTCTGACCCACCAGGGGGACATCACCAAGGCCATAGCCAGCAGGGTTAAGGCAGTCTTTTTAAGTATCTCTTTCCGGGGCACTTGAGGGTCTACCAGGAAATAGCCCAGCACGGCCAAAGGAAACAATGCGGCGGAGGGCCGGACCAGGGAGGCCATACCCAGAACGGCACCGGAAAGAAAACTCAACCCCCTCCGTTTGTTTCCCAGAGCTTGCAGGGCAGTAAACAGGTAGAGGGTCAATAGGAAAGTAAATAGACCTTCGGTCAGTATCATCCCGTTGATCCAAATCAAAGGCGGGTATATACCCGCCAACGCGG
>NZ_BDGJ01000138.1 GCF_002207765.1 Calderihabitans maritimus | reverse complement strand
GCTGGATGTAGTCAAACCCTTCTCCTTTCAGAATACCAAAGATGGCTTTTATCGTCTAGTCTCAAAGATACTGAAGGCAAAAGAAATCGAACAAGCCAGCAGGGTTGTTATAGGCATGGAGCCCACAGGACACTACTGGAAACCCCTGGCCTGGTTTTTAACAGAACAGGGATACCCAGTAGTTATAGTGAACCCATTGCACGTCAAGCGGAGCAAAGAAATGGAAGACAACAGTCCCGGCAAAACTGACCGTAAAGACGCCGGCATAATAGCGGATTTGGTTAGTCAAGGAAAGTTCCAGCACTGTATTCTTCCCAAGGGCATTTATGCGGAACTACGCAACCTATACGTTGCCAGACAACAACAACGCAGAAAACTAAACAGCAGCTT
>NZ_BDGJ01000137.1 GCF_002207765.1 Calderihabitans maritimus | reverse complement strand
GTAAAAAAAGAGGACAAGTATGAATACAAGGGAGAAAAGAAAATTGGCCGCCGCTATTGAAGTCCCACATCGCGGATGCAGGGCAAGATCTGTTTCGCCGTTTGCCATGCGGTACAGACCTTTTCCTGCAGCATCCAGAACTTCGTAGGGAGGTGGAAGATCCGGACCTGACAGTGAGAAGCCGTTGGAATATGCAAGTCCTCCTATTCTTAAAGAATGACCATACCTCTCCTCCAGCACGTTAACGGTGGCATGTTCCAAACTGTGATTTTTTCTCACCCTCTTGTCCGCAGCTATTTTTAAAATCTGCCATGGTATCGTAATCACGTTGAAAAAAGAATTGAAAATGAGTACATAAGGAATTAA
>NZ_BDGJ01000136.1 GCF_002207765.1 Calderihabitans maritimus | reverse complement strand
AGGATATACGACTTAGAAGGTTGCCAGCGGGTCATCGTAGGCGGAGACGGGGCGGGATGGATAAGAGAAGGGGCTGACCTTTTAGGAGCAGAATACCAATACTGTCGTTTTCATCTTGAGAGGGATCTTACCCGGCTTTGGGGACAAGATCCACAAACCAAGAAAGCCGTGAAGGCA
>NZ_BDGJ01000135.1 GCF_002207765.1 Calderihabitans maritimus | reverse complement strand
TGGGTAGGTGGTATTGATTGGGATTTGCGGTACTTTCACGGTTATCTTACTCCCCGCGGCACCACTTACAACGCTTATCTGATTGTAGATAAAAAAATCACGTTGGTGGATACCGTAAAACACTACCTGTTTAGCGAAATGTTGAGCAGAATCAAAGAAATTATTGATCCCCGGGACATTGACTACGTAGTAGTTAATCATGTTGAGATGGACCATTCGGGCAGTGTTCCCAGGATAATGGAAATCGCTCCCCAGGCTAAAATAGTTACATCCATGCAGGGGAAAAAAGGACTGCAGCGTTATTACAAAAAAGAATGGGACTTTATAGTGGTTAATTCGGGAGACGAATTAAACCTTGGTTCCCGGACTTTAAAGTTTGTTACCACTCCCATGGTACACTGGCCGGATTCAATGGTGACCTATATTCCGGAAGAAAAACTGCTCTTACCCAATGATGCTTTTGGGCAGCACATAGCTAGCACTGAGCGTTTTGATGATGAGCTGGGATGGGATGTCATTCACGAAGAAGCCGCCAAATACTACGCAAATATCGTCCTCCCCTACGGCGAGCAAGTGAACAAGGCCTTAGATACGGTTTCCCAGTTGCCGGTGGAAATGATTGCTCCCAGCCATGGAGTTATCTGGCGCTCCTTTTTGCCAAGAATTTTAGAGGCTTACCGCCGCTGGGCAAATCATGAAGCGGAGAGAAGGGCAGTGATTGTCTATGATACTATGTGGGATTCCACCAAAAAGATAGCTTTGGCCCTACAGGAAGGTTTGGAGGAAGCGGGTATTCCCGTTACCATCAGGTTTTTGCAAACAAACCATATCTCACAGATTATGTCCGACGTACTTCTATCAAAAGCCATTTTAATTGGTACGCCAACTTTAAATAACGGTATGCTGCCCACCGTTAGCGCTTTTCTTACTTACCTGAAGGGATTAAGGCCGAAAAAGAGGATTGGAATTGCCTTTGGCTCCTACGGCTGGGGAGGCCAGGGCGCCAAGGAAGTTAAGGCGGTTATGCAATCAATGGGTTGGGAAGTACCGTTCGATATTATAAACATCCAGTATGCACCCGATGATACCGAACTGACTGCTGCCAGGGAAACAGGACGAAAGTTAGG
>NZ_BDGJ01000134.1 GCF_002207765.1 Calderihabitans maritimus | reverse complement strand
CTCAATCATGTCCTGCACTAAGTCGTCTTTGACTTCGCCCGGTTCCATAACGATGATTTTTCTGCCCTGGGCCAGTAACGCCGCTTCAATGTATTCAAACCCGAATCGAGCTAATCTATCACGGTGTTCGACTATTATGGTCGTAACTTCCGGGTCGGATAAAAGACGCATGAGTTTCCTCCT
>NZ_BDGJ01000133.1 GCF_002207765.1 Calderihabitans maritimus | reverse complement strand
GCTAATCTATCACGGTGTTCGACTATTATGGTCGTAACTTCCGGGTCGGATAAAAGACGCATGAGTTTCCTCCTGCGCCCGTTCAGCCCGGAGCCTATTTCGGTTACCGTCTTGGCTACCGCCACACCCTGGCTGTTCGCAAATTCCAGAAGCTTGGCTACCTGCCGGTCTAAGTCTGCT
>NZ_BDGJ01000132.1 GCF_002207765.1 Calderihabitans maritimus | reverse complement strand
TCTTGAGCTTTTGTTCGAGGTGCTTAAGAACTTGCTGCCGCACCTGAGCATCCCTTTCGGCTTCCTGGGGGTTAAAGCAAATTACATAGCGCTTTCCATTGTGTTCAACGTTTTTAACTTCCAGGTTCTCGGATACCTTCTGATACCGACCGCGGC
>NZ_BDGJ01000131.1 GCF_002207765.1 Calderihabitans maritimus | reverse complement strand
AAGCATTCCTGTAATAAAGTGAGATAAGAGTTGCCAAATAAAAAACCTCCTGGTAAAAGTAATAAAGAAACAACCTAACAAAACTTACCAGGAGGTCGAAAGAGCATGAAGAAGGCTGAGAAAAAAGCGTTGGTTACAGGTGACGTCATTATCGTAGGAGTGGACATTGCAAAGAAGAAACATTGGGCAAGAATATATAATCCTGTAGGGCTGGATGTAGTCAAACCCTTCTCCTTTCAGAATACCAAAGATGGCTT
>NZ_BDGJ01000130.1 GCF_002207765.1 Calderihabitans maritimus | reverse complement strand
CTCAATCATGTCCTGCACTAAGTCGTCTTTGACTTCGCCCGGTTCCATAACGATGATTTTTCTGCCCTGGGCCATTAACGCCGCTTCAATGTATTCAAACCCGAATCGGGCTAATCTATCACGGTGTTCGACTATTATGGTCGTAACTTCCGGGTCGGATAAAAGACGCATGAGTTTCCT
>NZ_BDGJ01000129.1 GCF_002207765.1 Calderihabitans maritimus | reverse complement strand
CAATAATCATAAACGACGTTGTCTTTGCCCGCCAATACCCGGGTTTCCTCGCCGTCCCGCCACTGGTTCCGGATGTCAATCACCGGCTTGATCCGGTGTTCGTCCCATAGTTTCACGATTAGTTTCGTGTCATCGTAAGCTTTGTCGGCCAGCAAGGCCTCGCATCTTTCTACCAAGGCCGGCTGTTCTTTAGCCAACCGGTCAATCAAGGTGTGCCCTTCTTTAACGTCGCTGGTTGAGGCCTTTGTCACTGTAAAGGCTACCGGTAATTCATATTGGGCATCAACCAC
>NZ_BDGJ01000128.1 GCF_002207765.1 Calderihabitans maritimus | reverse complement strand
GGACTCAATTGCTTCGAACCGTTGCCAATCTTATCTTGCCAGATGCCCAAAATGTTTTACAAAGCAAATAGCTTGAGTGAGAAATGTCTTGAATCTTGTCAATCCAGCATGATAGAATAAAGTAAAATTTCATAAGGTAAAAGGTAATGATCAGGAATGGTACCGCGTATTCACAGGAACTCAGAGAGCCGGTGGGAGGTGTGAACCGGTCCTGGAACGCGGGAAATTACACCTGGGAGCTGCCAGTTGAAAGCGGAAACGGCCGTTTTGGGCTGGTGGTCGCAAGTAGGCTGGGAACGGGAAATCCCGTTATCAAGCAAGAAGTGGGCCGGGAACGGGGAACCGGTCAAGTAGGGTGGTACCGCGAGAGAACTTCTCGTCCCTAACGGGTGAGAAGTTTTTATATTTTTTGGAGGAAAATAAATTTGAAGGGGGGTTAAAAACTGCTGAATAAAAGATAGAAATATGTAGTTGTTTATGGTATAATATCTACATGAAACTCAGTGA
>NZ_BDGJ01000127.1 GCF_002207765.1 Calderihabitans maritimus | reverse complement strand
GTTAGTGTAAAATAAACTTGGGTAGAATCCATCAATTTCCACAAGGGAGGATTTGGGGCAAAAAAATAGAAGAACCTCCAATGTAAACCCATCACAACTAACAAGGAGGTTCTTCCATGAGCACATCCCCGAAACTTAAAGAAGCTCCGGAGATACTTGCGGAAAGCCCAATAATGAACCATCCACAAGTACGTGCCCTTATTTACAGTGTATTAGTATCTGGCGGAAGTTTCAATACACTGGAACGGGAACTTTTCAAGATATTTAGGGAACTATTTGTAAAACTATTGGGTGCTGTACTTGAGGCAATGGACAAGATGATATTACATAGTGCTATACGCGAAGGCTGGGAAGTAGCGGATATACACGAAAGGGAATTGGAAACCAGCCTTGGCATAGTAAGATACAAGCGGCGATACTACAAAAAGCGCACGATTGACGGCGGACACATTTACGGGTACTTACTTGACGACCTACTGGGCTTGGAAAGAGGCAAGAACCTAACGCCCAGGCTGGTACAGATGGCGTTAATGGTGGCATCTAACAACTCCTACCGCAAAACAGCCAGCATCCTGGAAGAACTTTTAGGAGTAAAAATCAGCCATGAAAGTATTCGCCAGGCGGTACTTGCTGCTGGGGAGCATATCTCCCAATGGGATCAAGAGACGGCCCTTGACGGAACAGGGAAAAAAGTAGTTCCCATACTAATCATCGAAATAGACGGAACAAATCTAAAAAGACAGCTTCGTAAAAAAAGCAAAAAGAAACGCAAAGACCAAAAGACCTTTGAACTAAAAACAGCAGTAGTATATGAAGGCTGGGAGAGTACCATTACCGGGGAAACCAAACTAAAAAACCCCCAATACTTTGTTTATGTAGGTGAAGGAAAAGAATTCTGGGAGGCGTTAGAAAGGCACCTTAGCCGCACCTATGACCTGGACGGGTGTCGGAGAGTAATCGTAGGAGGCGACGGAGCTACTTGGGTAAGGCAGGGAGCAGAGATACTGGGAGCAGAATACCAATACTGTCGTTTTCACCTGGAAAGGGACATGAGGCAGCTATTTGGAGGTACCCCTGAACTCAAACAAGCTGTCCGTAAGATACTGGAAAACAACGACCGTGAAGCCTTCAACATCCTACTGGAAACCTTAAAAAAAGACGAAAAAGACAGCGAGCGCCGAAAAAGACTGATAGCATTTCAAAGTCTAATCAACAGCGTATGGGAAGGCATAATCGACTGGCGTAAAAGGGGAAAACCTGTACCAGAAAACGCTCGAGGGTTGGGAGTAATCGAAGCCAATATTGGACATACCATCACACGGCGCTTCAAACACCAGTGTGCTTCCTGGACGCCGCACGGAGCCCACTGTCTGGCCAAAGTACGATGTGCGGTGCGGAATGGGAACCTTAAAGAACTGACAGAGCTCAAAGGCCCGCCGAGGGCTGTTGGAGATGAGGCAAGAAGGGAATATGCTTTTAACGGCTACTGGGCTAAGAAAGAAACAGACGGGGTCAACAAAACAGATCCAGCACAATGGTGCAAAGCAACAATGCCGGCAGCATATGGACCAGATCAAAGAGCCAGAGAGCTGGCAAAGGTAATAAGTCAGCTCACAACGGAATGGTTATTTTAAAATCAACCTCAGAGTAGTTAGGGAACGAGCAACTATATAATCCATAAATACCCATATTTGTAAAATAATAATATATTAAGTGGTTACATTGGAGGATATCAGAAGTTACCCAAAAGTACTTGACAGCAAC
>NZ_BDGJ01000126.1:66716-82060 GCF_002207765.1 Calderihabitans maritimus | reverse complement strand
TGTTCAAATTCCTCTATGGACGATGGTTACCTATGCATATGGCAATGTAACGTCCGAAACATACCGAGTTCAAATTCCTCTATGGACGATGGTTACTTACTCTCGAAAGGAGGGAAGGCGTTTGAGAAGGTTGTTCAAATTCCTCTATGGACGATGGTTACTAAGAAAATATGCTAGAGGTTTTTGATTATACTATGGTTCAAATTCCTCTATGGACGATGGTTACCTCCCCTACCCGCTGCCACCGGGGAAAAGTCATGGTAGTTCAAATTCCTCTATGGACGATGGTTACCTGCAGCGGATATTGTCTCGTTACCCACCAGGTTATGTTCAAATTCCTCTATGGACGATGGTTACAGCAGTCGAAGTGTCGAATTCTCTTGGGATTGAGAGTATAAGAAGATTGGTTTTTGCGTCAAACTC
This sequence comes from Calderihabitans maritimus, assembly GCF_002207765.1. Classification (NCBI taxonomy): domain Bacteria; kingdom Bacillati; phylum Bacillota; class Clostridia; order Neomoorellales; family Calderihabitantaceae; genus Calderihabitans; species Calderihabitans maritimus. The sequence continues at coordinate 81,637 of NZ_BDGJ01000126.1, read as the reverse complement.
TCGGTTTGCATTTTACAGTCACACAAGTTATATGAAGTTATCGGTTGGATCAGGGGTATTTGTAATAATATCACGTTGCAATTTACTCCCATCGTTTAGAGTATAAATTATGACAAAATCACGTTCTCTGTCAACGGTGGACTTCAAATCTCTTTTTAGAAGCGCCAGTTTCCCTTCGGGTAAATCTCCTTCAAATACCGATTTTTGAACATGCGTCAAATACTTTCGGCAGGTCTTCATAGTTTTAGCCAGCCGTTTCCTACCTTCCCTATCTTCAGTATTAATATCGTATACAAGTATAACCCTTATGCTACCACCACACTTTCATAGGAGTATAGGTATCTTCTTTCAAAATATGTTTAATTAGCTTATACAAGTCTAGGCGAACCAGACTTTTATACTTTATTTTTCTTTTTAAATTTCGGTGCAAAATAGTTTTCTCCATCATCTTCTCAAATTCGGCAACAAAAATCTTTCTGCCTTCTTCTGTCAGATATGCTGAATTTACCCGCGTATCAAAATGCTTTTTGTTCAGCATATTAAGGTTGATTAACTTAAATATCAACCTGTCTACAAAAACAGGCTTGAAAACCTCGGAAACATCAAGAGCAAGGGAAAATCTACGTTCTGAAGGCTCATGCAGAAAACTTATAGTCGGATTTAGTGCCGTGCGGTGGATTTCTTTAAGTATTGTGGTATAGGTTATCGCATTGCCGAAGGAAATTAGCGCATTTAATGCATTTCCTGGGGGCCTTTTGCTACGACCTCCAAATTCCCAGCCCGTAATATCTTCCCATTGGGAGTAGTACAGCTTGCGGACATGCGCTTCTATACTCATAACATCCTCTATTGTTGTGGTATCTTTCAATGCTTTCCTATACCCATCAATTTTTTGACAGGTTTCGTTGTCCTCTCGTTTTTCGAGATTACGACGTATATTATGTATAGCCCCTTCGACAAAGGCACGGGCAAGCATCAGCCGTTTCTCTTTGTCAAGATAATGTTCAGCCTGTTGAACTACCAAATATCCGGATAACTGGGCCTCTCGGGGAATGAAACTGCCGGTATAATTGCCATAATAATCGAAAAAATGTAGGCATATTTGATTCTGTCCGAGAAAATCCAGTAATTTGGTATTAAAGTTAAGTTCAGAAAAACAATAAATATGGTCGACATCTTCCACCGGAATCACGCGGCGGGAAGTGTCGGTCTCAAAAGCCAAAGTGTTGTCTTTCCTTTTCAGCGTTCCAGCCGAAAAAAGATAATAAGTCCTGCTCACAGTAACTCCCCCATCATACGTAGCAAAAGTCAAAATATGCGCATTTTCTGCAAAATTTTTTGTCAAGCCTTGCTGGTGGATGGTCCTCCTGCAGAATATGCTGTATATCTTCCAGGGCTTGTTCCAGCAAATCTTTATCTTTTTCTGTAAGCTGTATATCTACTTTTCTCATATTAGCGGGGTAGTGAAGTACACCGGCAGAGCAATTTACGCCTCGGTTTTGGAGGGTATAAATGTAATATTTCAACTGCCATATATGTGCTTCCTCAAATTTTTTGCTTTTCTTCACCTCGTGTACATATACCTGGTCTCCATACTTAAAAAAATCAATTTTAACATTATCAAAATCAAAGTTACGGCTGCTTTCGCGCTTGAACCGAGTTTCGTGCAGTATCCTACCCTTGATAACATCGGCATTTCCTGAGACGTTTTCCAGGTTTAAACCTTTTGCATGCAGCCATAGCTTGCGTCGGCAAATAAAATAGTAGGAGACGAGGGTCCCCGTTATTCTTGTCCATTCTAATTCTACCGCAGCAGTATCATTCATCATACATCAAGCCTTTCTCATTGTCATAAGGAATGTTAACTACATAAATACCGGCCAACCACCGTCGAAGCTTGTTCTGAACCTTAGTCTGAATACCGCTGTCACCAATAAGAGAAATAATTTCATCGACTCTAACGGAAAATGAATCCTCTCTTTCGACAACCTTTCTCCAGGGACAGTCGACCGTGTACTGGTACAATATTCTATTGGCAAACTCTGTATAGCTCAGATTTCCGCCGCAATCCCTTACCCAATCAGCGACCTCTTTATAAAAATCCCCTTCCATACTTTGAGGTATTATAGTAGCATTTCTCACTTCTCTGAAAATCCTCTGGGCATCTGTTTTGCGATCTGAACAGTAGCCGTGGTCAAGAATATCCAAAGTCTCATAATAGCTATCCAAATAACTACCTAAATAAACCGGAAAATGCTCTCCTGTTTTCCGCACGTTACAAAAATCCGTCAGTAATTGATAGCATACATCCACCCACTGCATTTTCTCTTTCTCGGAAACGGTAAAATCACGACCGTATTTGCTGATCAGTTTGCCCAGGGATTCTATAAGCTTCTCTTTTTCTTGTTTCTTGTTTTTTGGAGCAGAAAAGCAACTTCTCCATTCTTTTTTTTCAAATAGTTCCATTATGTTTGCCGTTGTAACTTCCTCAATTTCCCCACTTCCCAGGGCAAGAAGAATTACCAGAGTGAGCATCGTCAAATCAAAATCATATACAGCGCTGCTGCGAGGGCTTCTTATAGTTCCAATCCCAGGGGCAAGTCCTTGTTTGCTGTCCTTTTTTGGTTCCTGAACCATTATCACCACGTTGGCTTCGAGAGAAGCGTTGTCCCCTATACTGCGAGCATATCTTCTGAATACCCGTCCCATCCGCTGCACAAGGCTGTCTGCCGGAGCCGCATCCGTAAACAATATATCCGCATCCAGGTCCAGGGATGCTTCCACTATCTGAGTAGAAACTACTATGCAGCCTGCTGGTTCGCGCTCCTTATGGTTAGGCATATATTTATAAACCTGGTTTTCCAACTCTTTTCTTCTCTTTTGAGTAAATCTTGAATGCAGTAGTACTGTGGCAAAACTGCTGTCACTATCACCTGTATTCTTAATTTTCTCAAATACATCCATCGCAGCTTTAACCGTATTAAGCACCACCAGCACCTTTTTTCCTTTTTTGGCTGCTGCAATCATCTCAGGAATAAAAGGGTCATAACTACCATCATGCATACTCAACCTTATTCTGTGCCTAGTTGAATCAGCCAAATTTTTAAATTCAGTTTCGTCAAGCAGATGTACAATCTGTTCACTAGAAATCCCTGTTCGTTTTTTGACTTGTTCCTCAATAAAAGCCGGCAAAGTAGCTGTCATAAGCAAAACTTTACCGCCCAAAAAGATGGTTTGCTGGATAAGGTGAGTAATAATGGCTGCCGCTCGAGGATCATATGCCTGGACCTCGTCTATAACCAGACAGCTGTTCATAAGACAGGCAAAAATTCGCTCATATCCCGGGTATCGTAGGACTGCGGGAGCGATCTGGTCAGCAGTACATACTATATACGGTTTAGACATATGGCGTGCCAGTTCAACTGCCCGTCCCAACTCTCCTTCGTAGTCGACGTCTGATTCGAGAGGCTTAACTCCCCTCTCAACACTGCCGTCCCGACGCAGACTGGTCATTTCCAATGCTGCATCTCCGTGGAGAAGAGCGATTTTCTCACCCATATCTTCTTTAATTTTTTCAAAAAATTCACGACTTCGGCTCCAGATACCGTTAACTGCAGCCCTCATTGGCAAAGTTATAAAATTCTTCTTTCCCGCTCCCCACAGGTAAGCAAATTCTGTCTTCCCTACTCCTGTCGGAGCTATAAGTATAAGATTTCCTCCCTGTAAGCCTTTTTTCCGTTCAAAGAACTTCCCTTGCCAAAAAGATTCTGCGCCAAATCTCTCCTCCATAGCATTTTTCAAAATACAAAAGTCCAGGTAATCAGGAATCTCGATATCCTGTAGTGCTACTTTGTTGTGGCTGTCCTCGACATAAGATGCAAAATGATCTGCCCGCATAAGGCTCCCGGTAATAAATACCCTTATTTTCTCATAATTCTCCTTTTCACCAGACATCCCCTTTATTCTGGACGGCAGAAATTTCATTGAATATGGTGGCAGAAGAAGGCCGGCGGTTCCCAGCTCATTGTAACTGAGGTATTCTACATACAGTTCGTTTAGACCCACTGCTTCCCCATTTAAACCGTACTTTTCGGCTACTTCTTTCAGACAACCGCGCAGTTCATCAGCCAACCTGCGCCACTCGGTCTTATTCTCTATGATCTCACTAGCTCGACTGCTGATTTCAGTACTTTGACTTCCCAACAGCAGATCTGGGAAGTACTCGCGCCAATGATGAAAAGCTACTGCAGAAAGTATGATACCCCTTAGCACTTCATCATCGTTATGAAAAGGGATAAATTCTGGTTTGATAAAAAACAGAGAAAGAAGGCTGTGCGGAATATGCCCGGATGTTCTGGAACCGGTAGATTCTAGCTTCTTCTGGAAATCAGGATCGACCTTTCCAACATCATGGAGCAGGGCAGCGTAGCTCAGCGCCCTCCACCATTCTTGAGGAAAAACATCTTGGCTTATCTTTTTCAAAACCTCTATACACTGTAGAACATGATCAGTGTGTTCGTTTAGCGTAGTGCCGTTACTTTTGGCCAGTATATCAGGTGCCATATTTACTCGTGCCCCCCTTCTTTACATCGATTCTAGCCAGATACACAGGGGTTTTAATTTCCGTATCGCAGTAAATCAGGGGAAAAGTAACCGCATCGAGCAAAGGAACTTGGCTTTTGCACAGCCGGGCCGGTATGTGGTCAAAATTTCGGATTGTTACAACCTGTTTTCGCTTCCCATCAAGCCAGCTAACCTTTTCTTTTGCATAAAGAGAAGTCACCAGAAAAAGATTTCCCTGCATCTTTTCATATAATCTTCTATAGTCTCTTTCTATTTCTGTTTCGTCCAACATAAAAGCATTTTCAGGTTCAGGCATCCACTGGTAATACTGACGCGCCTTGCAAAAGTCTTCAGGCTTTTTGCTCAATTTCAGGTCAATCAGGCAGGCCCCACAGGGCGCTGCCCAGTCTTCGGAGCGCCCCAGGTGGAGGTGACTGAACCACCGTTCCGGAAAGTGTATGTTTTCTTGCAAAGCCTTTAAAATTTCCTTAGCAGGATGGTAAAAATATATAAAAACTTCTACTTCATTCAACACCTGCATGACAACCGGGCTCTGCCCGCCGGGATGTTCTACATTTTCCTGCCACGTTCTGTTTTCAATACTGCCGAACCGTTCTTTGTGAGCATTGGAATTTAAATTTCGCAACCATGTATATTCATTGCTTATGGATTCATATTGTGATAAAATTCCCAGCGCAAATGAATCCTTTAACATTAGGTCGATTTTATCATAATCACCTAGTATATTTGCTAACAACCCTATAGCGGTGGAATAGGGCGGCAGCGGATATGTTTTTCTGGGATTACTGCTTTGGGCTATACGGAAATGCGCAGTCGGTGCAGAAAATTTTAGCCTTAGTACTTTCAAAACAATCACCACCGTTAGTCTTCGGTTTTTAAGCCAACGGTTTCAATAATTTCCTTAACCCCAGTCCATTTGTTTAATTTATCATTTAATGTTCCGATAAGCGGGAGTGTATGATTATTCCAATACCAGCTCTTAATGATGTAACTATTCTCGACGGCTTTGTTTACAGGCACGACATCGATACCCCCGTCTTTGATTGTTACGGCTGAATTGAAAACCGGAACCGGAACTTTGAGAGCCGCTACAGCAATAAACACAGGCACCATGCCGTAATCTTCCGTACTGGAATGTATGGTTAGACCGTCTTTTATTACTGTTAAAACCTGTTCGATGCGCTTTCTGTATTCTCCATAAGACAGGAGAAAGCGAACTAAAGTAACCTGCTTTTCTTCTTTTATTCCCACAAACCCCAGAAGCCCTCCATTATTTTCAATTTTATGCCATTTAAGACCTTCTACCTTTTCCTTCCATATACTCCTATCACTCACATCTTCAACCGTGACTTCTGAAAAATTATCAACCCATTTTTTCAGTTCTTCTGGAAGTTTCGTAAAATACAAATCGTGCAAGCCCAGACGTGTTAGGTCCAGAGTAAAGGAAACCTTGTAATATGAATGGTGCTCTTCTTTAGAAAAGGGATTAGGGTTGGATTCATCTCCCTGCCGCCGGGCACGACTTACCATGTCATGATTGGCATAAAATGCCATATCACCCTGCCATGGTTCAAGGGAAATGGCTTTGGTGATACCGAGGGGTGCTTTTCGGGTAACCGAATACGGGCTAGTGCTCATAAAACCGAATAAGTCAAGTTCAGGATAAAAAACAATATTAGCATCAGGGAAGGAAAACTGAATGACACTTTGGTCCATCTTAACCGGCGCGGGTTTCCATTCAAAAAGCTTGTTTAAAGTGCTGAACATGTGATGCCGTATAAAGGCTCTGCTCATAAAGGAGTATGTTCCATTAAAACGGGATAGTTTCTTTATTGAAGTAATATTTTCGCCCAGCTTTTCGTCTCTGTTAACTGCAGAACTCTCAAAAACAACAGTTGCTGTAATGCCCTTAGTCTTGACTTCCATAATTTAACATCTCCCTTCCAATTAATTTTCCTCGTTACTTTCTTCAGAGGTTTTTATCCCAGAGATATAGGCATAAATACCGGTTTTAAATAATTCATCATCCCGGACCTCAAAAAGATGCGCTAAACAGTAAGGGAAAGGCTTCCCGCATGCCACATAGGTTCTCATTAGCAAATGGTAAACTTCGGATCTTTTGTTAAGCCGGGTTAATTCCAGCAGGCGGAAAATAAGACCTTTCTTTGAGTTGTCATCTAAGGAAAAAGGGCTTTCTTCGGCAGCTCGGCGAATCTCTTTTAGGTCGAGCGTGCTCACAAAAACGCCTCCTTTCTTCTTTAAATACTTTCTTATTTCATAAAACAACCTAATAACGACAAAAACCCTCTTCATATCATTTTTATCGCCCTTTGTTATAATAACTTCTGGATCTTCGTTTCGGTTTTCCCCTGTGAGGCTAACATGAAGCGATTTGTATACTATGGTAAGTAGATACTCAAATTTTTCCTGCAATATAGCATCCCATAATTTCCTGTGATAAAGCTTTCCTAAAAGAGAGGCAATTACTGGAATTAAAAAAAGTTCGGCCAGCCTGTCAGATAATGGGTAGTAATCAATTTTTCCTCCTCCAAAAGAGATTACTTCCATGTTCTGAAGTCCCCAACTTCCCAACGCACTCCTTAGCTGGCTGTTATAAGGAACGGCAGTAAACAGGGCTTCCGGGTAAGAGCCTTCGCCTCTGGTTTCGTTCCAAACGAGGTGGTTTAAGAACCAGTTTACCTTCAGGGAATCAGAGTTGATGAAATATTTTTTTTGGTAGACAATATGAAAACATAGAAAGTACGAACGGCATTGCTGGCATACAGGTAAGTTTGGTTTGTTATCCCAAAAGTAATTCGGAACCTTTTTTGGTGCGCTACCCAAATCTTTTGATAATGATAAAGTAAAAAACCTGTCAAGGAGCCTATTCATTTGTTCATCAAAACTAAAAATTTCTCCGCAAAAAGCGCACTGTATTTCTCTTTTTCCTTTATTTGCGATTTCAAACCACGAATTCAAGAAATCTATTCTCGATATCCCAGTATTATGTGTAAGTAAATTGGGATAGAATGTTTTATTCGAACCAAACAAACTGTTGCATGTAATATCTATAGTTTCTCTCACATTTGCTCCATCTTTTTTCTTGCTCTTCTCAACCCACCACCAAGTTATCCGCTTTAGCTCCTTGAGCTCATCCGGCACTTCTCGCCCATCCAAACAAGGATAGTTCTCAGGCATAACTACATCCCTCGTGCTGAACACTGCTTCCATTACTTTTGCTGGTATCTTAACCGTACCATCGTCATGGAGGAAGCTTCTGACCGCATCCTCACCCAGCCCCCAGGCCAGTGTTTCCAAAAATCCCTGGACGCAGGCATTGTAATACCAGGTGGAGGGATATATAGCTACATCTTTAGTCACGGCTGCTATCTCACCTCCAGAAGACCAAATCCCTGACCGGTGCGCACACCCAGACCAAAGTTATATAAAAACTGCAGGCTGTCGGCAGGCCCATCCAGTGCAATACTACCCTGCAGGGTAGTCAGCCGGCCGCCGTAATGGCTGCACACACCTTTGTGATAGCTGGATGCAGAAGGTATAACCTTTATCTTCCCAATTCTGGGGCTCAAGCTCTGCCCGTACTCCTGCCGAAGAAACTCATGTTGTTTTAGAAGATGGGTATTTATGGCTTCTTCTAATTCCTCTACGGTGCTCTCAGCCGCATCTATGTAACCGTTGCGCCCGCGAAGCACTGCATGTCCCCGAATTTTGAAGACCTGTGGGGAAGACTTAATCTCTTTCAAAGGTAGAAGGTTGATATGACGGAGCTTTAACCCCAGGATTGTATCCTGCCCTTTTAGACTTATTGCACCGTTACACAGCGCTGTCATTACTTCATATAGTCCGGTAGAAAACAAAAGATATACAGGCGGCCTTACCCACATCTGCTGCATCCTCGTATCAATATTTACGATTTTTTGAAAATTTACTGAAAACACATAGGGACTGTAGCCGGGTCTTTCCTGTTTAAAACGGTTAAATAACGGCGAATTCTCCAGCATACTCTTAATCAGAGAAATAAAATACCGTCGAAAATCAAGGGGAAATATAACATACTGTTTCATTTCACCGGGTGCAAGAATAATACTCACTCGCAACCTACCACCTCCACTTTTAAAGACATGCAGAGAGCCTAAATGTACCCTCCCTTCTATAGCAGGATATTTTAGGAAATTTCCGTTTATTATTGAGTTAGCCTTTAAGGACACTTGCTACTATTATTTTATAATGTTTGTATATTATAACAAATTTCTCCAAATTTATAGGAAATCCTTCCCAATCTAAATAATTTTAGTATTACATTTCTAGCAATGTTCCAATATATTCACACTCAACAGTGGTATAGGAAACGACAGAACAAACCGTCCGCGAATTTAAAACCTTTCCCCGATTAGTCATGCTGCTGCCTGGACGAACACGAAGCAAGATCAGGCTTCTCTCGTTAGCGAAAACAAAACAAAAAACCGCCCATCCCTTATCAGGACAAGCGGTTTTTGCCAGAATTCCCCGCTGCTGGACTAATTCAAATCCTGAACCGTCCCCAGTATGAATTTAAATGCTAGACCTGAGCCACTCCAGAGCGCCAATGGTTTTCTGCCAAACTTTTTTAGCGTATGCCGCGTAAGCTACCGCTTCATCTTCGCTACCTAGGGTGAAGTAATCGGGCAATTCCCGGGGTAATTCTTTAATACCCATTAGGTAAGCGGGTACATGTCTATTTGCCTTAATTGCCCTTTTTAACGCTGCAGCAGCTTCGGGACTGTTTTTCCCTTTCTTGATAAACTGATACAGGGCCAGGTTGTACAGCCAATCCACCCCGATATCTTCCTCATACCGCCGGAAAAGCTCTTCCAGTTCTTCGTACCGGCCCGCCTCCAGCAGGCAAGTGCTGAGCAAGTAACGCACTCCCTGGTTGTCATTGGGGTTGAGCTCCAACATTTCGGTGAAATGTCTGATGGCACCTTCCAGGTCTCCCACTTCCCATAAACACTGGGCCAGCCCCATTTTGGCCCGCATATACGGCCTAGTCTCCACTAGCCCCCAAAAATACCCCTTATTACTGTGGAAGTACTCCTTTCCCAGAGATTTCTCCCCTGCTTTGACTCCCTTTTCATAGAATTTTATCGCCTCTCCATAGGTCGCAGCAGCATCCTCCGCCAGAATCACATAGGCATCCGCGCAGTGGGGGTAGACCTTCAAAGCTTTTTTAGCTAGACGGACTCTCATCTGAGGGTCCTCAATTTCCCAGGCATCGTAGATCATTTCTTGAGCCCAGCGCCGGGGAGACATCTGCTCCGGGGGTATTTCCGGTAGCCCGCCCCGGTTAATTTCGTCCAAAAAGCGCTGCAACTCTTCTTCGGACTGGAATTCCTGTCCTTCCAACAAACTCTGAATCCGGGCAGTTTCCCGTTCCACCAATGGTCTGCCGCTCCCACCTGAGACCGGTGCAATCCCGGCCTCGTCCAAATGAAATTCCCAGTAAATCATCTCCTCTATTTTGTAGCTGTTTTTGGACACGCTATTGGCAGAAACCCCGTATTTGTCAGCAACCTGCTGCTGCGTCACACCTGGTTTATACATGGAAGCGAGGGTGTACTCTACCGCCGCGGCCCACACACCCGGCTTTCTAAACCGGGGGCATTCTTCGCTGCTGTACTGGTGCCATATTTCCAGAGCCCTTCCTATATCCAGCGGCAGATACTCACCCTTCATTTTTTCCACCAGGAGCCGTGCTTCCTCACGGTATTTGTCGTCCTGCCAGGTGAAGTCATCCACCTGCCTGGGCTTTTCCTTTCCTAGTCCCAGCAGTAGCTTTATTAGTTCCAAGTTTTCAGAAGGTGTAATACCGCCCAATTCCTCATGGTCATAACGTCCCCTGGCAACATCTGCAAGAAATTGCTCCAATTTTTCCTCTAATTCCCGGTGACTGCTTATCTCCAAAGGGCTCCTACCCCCAAGTTCGGGAAGCGGAGTAGCAAGAAACTTCCTGGCCACAAATTGCTTTACTAGCTGCTTGGTACTGTCACCAATCTCAGTTTCTGACTCCGTGCCGGTAAACAGCTGACAGATTACTTCTAAAAGTACTTCACTATGCTGCTTTAAAAATTCACCCCAGCTTTCATACTCAATTCCCAGGTCAGCCAACGCCTGCCTTTCTTCATTAACCCTTTCCAGAATAAATTCTTTATCTTCCGGAGCCGCTACATAAGTACCAATCAAAAATTCATGCCAATCACCTGCAGGCAGCAGCCGGCAAATCTGAATTGCTCCGTGGGGAATCTCCTCCGGGTAATAAGGATAGTACAGGCGTTTTTCCTCACCGGAAAAAATATCTCTTAGTACCGCACCTTTTCCCAAAATCACCCGCACTACTTCAAAAGCAGAAATCGGTGCTTCCTTCCATCTTTCCAGTACTTCAACTAAGGCTTCCCGTAAGCCTTCCCGATTTTCCTCTAAAAACCTTGCAAAGAGAGTACTGCCGTCTTTTAACTTGTAATCGAAAACAAACCAGTCCAAGAATGTATTTCCCAGTTCCTCGTACTGCATGATACCGTCCAAGTCTGTATACTCGCTAATGGGGCACTCTAAAAAAGCTGTACCAAATTCATCGCTGTTTTTTTCGGCAAACTCCACCAGTTGCCTCCGGATGCTGTCAACTTCCCTGTGAAGCATCGTGTCAGACAGGTAAATCACGTTACCGGAATTCTTACCGCAGCATTTCTTGTACTTTTTCCCGCTGCCACAGGGGCAGGGTTCGTTTCTGCCCATTTTGACCAAAACTTATCACTTCCTCTGCTAAAGTTTACCTACATTATTTCTAAAAACAGGGCAATTTTCCCTGCCAGTTTAAATAATTCAACCAGGAGATGGTCTTTATTTATACCCATGTTACCTCTCAGATGCAGGAAAGGTTGCTGTTATGCTGGCCGAAAATGTTTTCAGCAACCTTTCCGATCCTGCCGCAAAAGAAAAATACCAAGAGCTTGTTTTAACGGTGTTCGGACACTCACCCTGCTTCCATCCGCCACAAGCCTTGGTATTACTAGCTTCGTGGTGCCGGGGACCGGAATCGAACCGGTACGGGATTAAGGGTCCCGCAGGATTTTAAGTCCTGTGCGTCTGCCAGTTCCGCCACCCCGGCATAAATTATAAATTTTTTGCAATAAAAATGGAGGCGACGGCCGGATTCGAACCGGCGAATAAAGGATTTGCAGTCCTCTGCCTTAGCCACTTGGCCACGTCGCCTCGTATGGAGCGGGCGAAGGGATTCGAACCCTCGACTTCAACCTTGGCAAGGTTGCACTCTACCACTGAGTTACGCCCGCATATTATAATGGTGCCTCGGGGCGGAATCGAACCACCGACACGAGGATTTTCAGTCCTCTGCTCTACCAACTGAGCTACCGAGGCATTTGGCGGAGCTGACGGGAATCGAACCCGCGATCTCCGGCGTGACAGGCCGGCATGTTAACCGCTACACTACAGCTCCTCCAGAAAAGCCGGAAATGATAACTCTTACCTTTCCGGCAACAATTTCAATAGTAAGATAAATGGTGGGCGGTGACAGACTTGAACTGCCGCCCCCCTGCTTGTAAGGCAGGTGCTCTCCCAGCTGAGCTAACCGCCCAACCACTGCAAACAATAGTATAACATACTCTTCTTATGAAAGTCAAAGCCAAAGTTTTGCCAGAAAAATATCTTTCTTTAAGAAGCGATAATATTATATCATGCCGAAAAGTAAAAAGTCAAACATTAATACCATCCAAGAAGGGCTTCTCTGATGATTTTTGCTGCCAAAATAGCAGTGTGCCGTGTTGGGTCATTGAGAGGACATACTTCTACCAGATCGAAGCCTATTATATTCAACTCATTAAGCTTTTTCACCGCTGCTAGAATTTCTGTCGAGGTACATCCACCCGGCTCAGGGGTACTCGTACCGGGAGCATACGCCGGATCAACTACATCTATGTCCAAGGTTACATATACTGGCCTTCCCTGCAAATTCTTTACAATATCATCCAGCGGTTCCAGCACCATTTCAGGATAAAAACGGGTGTTCTCCCGGGCATACGCGAACTCTTCTCTCGTGCCGGAGCGGATGCCCAACTGGTAAAGATTCTCCCTTCCAATTATCTGATTAACATGCCACATTACTGTTGCATGAGAATACTCCTGCCCGAGATATTCTTGTCTCAGGTCAGCGTGTGCATCAAACTGTAGGACTGCCAACCCCGGGTGCCTTTCTGCCATCACTTTGACCAGCGGAAGGGTAACCAGGTGCTCACCACCGATAAAAACTGGCTTTTTTCCGTCCAGAACTATTTTCCGAGCTACCTCTTCAATCCGCTGGAGACTTTGCGAGACATTGCCCAACGGAAGTTCGACGTCTCCCCAATCGTAGTAATTCTTCTCTCGGAGATCCTTATCTAAAGTTGGGCTATATTCCTCCAAAACTTCTGATACAGTTCTGATGGCAGAAGGCCCCCAGCGGGTCCCTGGGATAAAACTAACGGTCAAATCCAAGGGAACCCCTACCAGTACGATATCTGCCTCGTCATAAGTCTTTTTACTTCCTATAAAACTCAGGTTGTTTACCATTAATTCTTTCAAGGCTTCCTCCTATTTTAACAGCTCTGCAATAAAATTAGGCAACACAAAAGCCGCTTTATGGATCTGAGGATTATAGTAGCGAGTATTCAATGGGGGTATTTTTTCAAGGTCAACCTGCTCGGGATCATACTTTTTACTGCCCATGGTAAAGCACCATAATCCCCCGGGGTAACTGGGAACAGTAGCTAGATAAACTTTACTTATAGCAAAAATTTTCTTCAAACTCTTATAAACCGAAGAAACTAATTCCTCATTGAAGAAAGGTGATTCAGTCTGCGCCACTAAAATTCCGTCATCTTTAAGAGCTCTATGTACCTGCCGGTAAAAATCCTCACTGAAGAGACCCACTGCTGGTCCTACCGGATCAGTGGAATCTATAATAATTACATCATATTCATTTTCATGTTCCTGGACATGCTTTATGCCATCTGCCACCACGATTTCCGCTTTCGGATCATCAAAAGCAGACCCTATCTGTGGTAAGTACTTGCGGGAAGCTTCTATCACTTTTTCGTCTATCTCTACCAAAGTAGCCTTTTCTACTGCCGGGTGCCTAGTCACCTCCCGAAGCGTTCCGCCGTCACCACCACCGATAATCAAAACATTGCGGGGAAAAGGATGGGTGTTTAAAGCCACCAAGGAAATCATTTCATGGTATATAAACTCGTCCTTTACCGTGGTTTGAATAACATCATCTAGTACGAGCATACGACCGTAGGGTAACGTGTCGAGAACCGCAACGTTCTGATATTGAGATTGTTCCGAACACAGCACCGACTTAGTCATACATGATATTTTCAGGGTTGAAGTCTGCAATTCCGAGAACCACAAACCTTTCACTAACATCTCCTCCATTCAAGTCAATACTCTCAAATTATTATACCTTTTGCTTGTTTTACAAATCAAGAAATTTTAGTGCGTTCTGCATCCTCAAGATAAAAACGAGGGCCGAAAATTGGATGGCCCCTCAGCTTCCCTTTTTCTCCTCTAATTCTTTTAACAGTTGAACGATTTCTGCACGGGAAAAATGATACGTACGATTACAGAAATGGCAACGAACTTCAGCCTGACCCTGTTCTTCCAACATAGACTTGAGCTCCGCGTGACCCAAACTCAGCAGGATTTCCTCTAATCTTTCCCGGGAACAATTACAGGCAAATTTCACCGCCTGTTTCTGATGAATCTTGATATTGAATCCGTCAAGAGTTAATGCCAAAAGTTCCTCTGGTTTTCTGCCCTGGTCAATCAGACTGCTCACGGACTCTAAGTTTTTCAAATTTTTCTCCAGCCTTTCTATAATTTCTTCCTGTGCACCGGGCATCAACTGGATGATTAAGCCCCCGGCTGCCCTAACCGAGTGGTCTTTTTCCACCAATACACCCAAGGCTACTGATGAGGGACGTTGCTCGGAATCGTAAAAATAATAGGCCAGGTCTTCCGCAATTTCGCCCGAAACCAACTGCACACTTCCCGTATAGGGTTCCTTAAGGCCCAAATCTTTTGTAACATAGAGCATGCCCGTATTTCCAACCGCACCGCCCACGTCGAGTTTTTTGTCAGCTCTAGGCGGAAGGTGTACTGTCGGGTCCTGAACATAACCTTTTACTTCTCCTTTAGCGTTGGCGACCACCACTATAGCACCAAGAGGCCCGTTTCCCATTATGCGGATTGTCAATATATCATCACCTTTCAAATCCATAGCCATT
>NZ_BDGJ01000126.1:65367-66588 GCF_002207765.1 Calderihabitans maritimus | reverse complement strand
CCCTGCCTAAAGCCGCAGTTGCTGTAGGAGCCGTATTATGCTGCAGGCGGGCCTGTTCCACCAGCTGGGTTGTATCTCCAGCGAATGCCCGTATCTGACCCGAAGCAGCAGTAGCCCGGATAATATAGCTTTCCATCTTTATTTGCATCCTTTCCATAATATAGATTTCCCTTGCCCCACCGGTTCCATACAAGGCTCAAAAAAACCAAAAAGTCCCGGACTTACAAGGCCGGGATTTTCTTCGATACTAGCTGGCTTTGGCGTCGGAAGAACTCTTTTCTTCTTTTTTGGCTTGTTCCTTATAATCCTTACTCCGGTAGTCCGTAATATGGAAACCACCGGCTTTATATAAAACGTTCACATTACGACTAATCAAACGTTTAACCTCTTGCCCGCAGTGAGGACACTTCTCTAGCGCCGGTTCAGTTATATTTTGGGTATATTCGAATACTCCACACTTCTGGCAGCGATAGTCATAAGTCGGCATTAGTTGCACCACCTCCAACCGCTAAATGTTCCTAAACAATTTTTATAATGAAAACTAATTCATTTGTCAAGCATCCATCCTCACGGGCTGCATAACTTGCCCGTTCTGCCGAAAAAATATTTATAGCTTATCCTAAAAAAGAAAGGGGAATATTCTTGGTTTCTTATATTCAGGGAAAATTAAAGTTTCGTAATGCAAAGTTAGAAACCAAGTTGAAAGAAGAACTGGTTCCTATAGGGTACGAGATAACCCGAGACGATAATGACATCTTACTAAAAAAGGTAGGGAAAGTGGAAGCCGTCCTTTCCGAACTGGTACCTATCTGTGAAAGATTAGGCTGGAACGTTGAAGAAGACTTAATCCTTATGGAAAAACCAGAAGATCCAGCCGGGCGTCCAATACGATATGTCCGCGGCAAAATTCATCGATAATTAGACCTGCAACTTCCCCCCGACAAGCGGCAGGCTGCTTCTACCAGCGACCGGGAGGCAGAATGCGAAGGCTGATTAAGCAGTTCATCTGTATCTCCCTGTTGAACGATTTTACCTTTGTCCAAAACCGCCACTTTATGGGCCAGCCATCTAATTTCTTGAAAGTCATGGCTGACAAAGACGGTGGTTATGCCCGTCTCGTTCAGCAGGCTATGGACTTCTTCCAGCAATTTGACCCGGGAAGGAGTATCCAGGCCGCTAAAAGGTTCATCCAGGAGAAGCACTTCCGGTTCCAATACCAAA
>NZ_BDGJ01000126.1:60746-65209 GCF_002207765.1 Calderihabitans maritimus | reverse complement strand
CCCAGCTTTCCCAGCCAATATTCTACTTTCTTTTTAATCTGTCGCTTACCAAGACCTCTATAGTAGAGACCTAGAGCTACATTGTTAAAAACCGATGTTTTCAGTAAAAGAGGATCCTGCATCACTAAAGTAACTCGCCGTCGCAGGAACAGATTATTGTCAACTCCAACCGGCCTGCCCTTAAACATTAGCTTCCCTTGCGAAAGCTTCTGGACTCCTGCCAGTACTAGCAATAAGGTGCTTTTTCCGGCACCGTTGGCTCCCGCTATGGCCAGGACTTCGCCGCTACTGACTTCTAAACGCGGGATATGCAAGATTACCTTTTTTGATTTCTCAACAACAGCATTTCGTAGTTCCATTATATTATGTTTCATGCAGTTTCCCCCGCTGCTGTGTCAAGGTTAGTATGAAAATGATAATATAGGCGAGTGCCAGCAAAACTATACTGAGGGCAATGCCTTTAGAAAAATTCCCCCGCGAAACTTCCAGGACTATTGCGGTAGTTAATACCCTGGTCTGCCCGGCAATATTTCCTCCCACCATCATAGAGGCTCCTACTTCTGAAACTACTCCGCCGAATCCAGCAATAACAGCCGCCATTATAGCCAATCGAGCCTCTTTGATGAGGGTATACCAAAGCTGCCATCGCGATGCCCCCAGGCTTTTTAACTGCATTACCAGTTTAGGATCGATCTGCTGCATTCCTACTATGGTTAAACTGGTAATGATGGGTGCTGCCAGCGCCACCTGCGCTATAACTATGGCTGCCGGCGTATACATAAGTCCTAGAAAACCAAGGGGCCCTGAACGCCACAGCAGCAAACTTACCCAAAGACCCGCCACCACCGGCGGCAAGCCCATACTGGTGTAAATCAAGGTAATGATAGCGTTTCTTCCCTGGAAACGCTTCAAGGCCAGAAAGCAACCCAAAGGAATCCCTAAGAGCAAGCTCAATAAGGTTGCCGCTCCCGATATTTTTAAAGTCCGGAGGGTAATGTCCAGTACTTCCCTATCGCCCTGTATGAGAAGCAAAATGCCTTCTCGTAATCCCTGCCATATTAAGTCCAACCTTCCCTACTCCCTTCCCTTCCGGGCATCGGGATAGAATAGAGGTTGTCCGAATTCTTTCACCCCGTACTCACCAATAACCTCCTGGGCTTCCGGTCCCACCAAGAAATCGACCAGAGCTCTTCCCCCTTCTTCATTTGTCCCGGGAAATTTCTCCGGGTTGACCTGCATGACATGATAAATATTCATAAGTACCGGATCTCCTTCAAAAACAATTTCCAACCGAAGGTGCTTTTTCAGCTTAAGATAAGTTCCGCGATCCGTCAGAGTGTAACCCTCTTTTTCGGAAGCGACATTGAGAGTATTCCCCATCCCGGTTCCTGTTTCCTGATACCACTTATTCCCTTGCGGTTTCAGACCGGCTTGCTCCCAGATACCCAGTTCCTTCTTATGAGTGCCGGAAGAATCTCCCCGGGAAAGAAAGAGCGCCTCACTATCAGCTATTTTTTTAAAAGCTTCCGCGGCACTCCCGCTACCTTTGACACCGGCCGGGTCTTCGGGAGGCCCTACTATTACAAAATCGTTGTGCATAACCCGGCGATAATTGATAACAACTCCCTTTTCTACCAACGGACGCTCCGCCTCTGGAGCATGTACTAATAGGACATCAGCATCGCCCCTCTCCCCCATAGCTAGCGCCTTACCCGTACCTACCGGTACTGTCTTAACTGTATAACCGGTTTTCTGCTGGAAAAGGGGAATTAACACATCCAAAAGTCCACTATCATAAGTGCTAGTCGTAGTTGCCAAAATAATTTCCTTAGTGTCGGCACCAGATGAACATCCGGATACGGTCACTCCTAAGGTTAATAGAATAAAGAAAGCAACAATTAACAAATTAACTTTTCGCATTGGTTCAACTCCTTTCTAACCATAAATAAAAACAAAAAGTCCGGCTCGGAAATCGGCAGTCGGACTGTAAATAATATGCACCTCCTTTCCACAATGGAGAGGCATAGCCGTTTCCAGCCTATACCCTATCGACTTCTAAGCCATAGCTTACGCCTTAGGCCTAAAAGTTCGGAGGGAAGTTATTAAATTGATATTATTATAAATAGTTCCACAAATGATTTAAAAATCCTTCTATTCTGCTTCTTGAATGCGCAGTTTTTCTAAAATTTTTCCTTCCACCTTGTGGACTTCTATCGGATGTCCGTCATCAGGAATCGCAACCACTTCATACGGGTAAGTAATAGCTTGAGTTACCATTTGGCCCGGCTTAGGCTCAGTGAAAACTACCTGGACAACCCATTTCTTCCCCTCCTGCAAAGAAACCTGCTCAACCTTCACATCGTAACCGCCGGTAGGCTTCTCTCCTGCTGCTATAAGCAACACCCGATATCCCCCAAATTTTTTCTGAAACACTCCGGCAGAACGGTGCAAGGACTCTACCCAATTGGCCGCTTGCGGCGCAGGAAGCTTTTCTAATCCTACCAATACCTGCCCCATCTCTTTTACCTCCCTTGACTCCCCGACAGAACATCCCATAACACCCAAGACGAATAGCAACAATATCAGTAGCCACCATTGTTTCACTGTATAACCTCCTTTCTGCTACTATAGACGGTCCTTTCCCTTTTTTGTTCCCTGAAGAGAACGCCGGGAAACTTGTTTAACCCGATACCCAGCGTTTACATATACTATAGGTATACCGAACTGCGAAAGGAGGATATGTATGTCCATGAAACATCTCCACTATCATTATTACTATAACCGTCCTCCCTACGGATATGCGGGAGACCGTTATCATAAAGATGAAGTTCAAGTACATGAACATTATCATTACGGAATGCCCTGTTCTCAACATGATAACCCGGGGAACCCCCATTTTTTCCTTCCCTTCTTGTTTCCGTTCTTCCCCTTCTTCCCATTCTTTTTCTTCCGCCGCCCCTTTTTCTGGTAGGTGGTTAAACGTTAGCGCCTTCAGGCGCTTTATTTTTTATACCTTTTACGGCAGAAACCAGATCGTTCAGGGGATAATCCCGGTTAGCATAGACAACATTGCCAATCACGACTGTATCCGCAGCCCGGGCCATCTCTTTTGCCTTTGCCGCGCTGTCGATACCGCCTCCATAGAACACTTGGGCGTAACGCAGTCCTTCTTTGACCATTCTAACCAGCCGGGGATCACCGTAAATGCCGCTGTACTCCAAATAAACAATAGGAAAATTGAAAACCCTTTCGCCCACTCTAGCATAAGCCAACACTTCTTCCGGTTCTAACTCAGTCCTGCTTTCCGTAACCTGAGCCACGGCAGAGAGAGGGTTGAGAACCACATATGCCTCAGGGATTAATATTTCCGGGCCTTTCATCGAGTATAACAGTTCACCTATTTGCTGCATAACTTTGCGGTGAGCTTCTACCAACCATGTAACCTTTCCGCTGTTTAGTACCACTGGTATTAAATAGGCATCTGCTCCCGAAACCACCGCCTCCGGAGAAGATACTTCTATCACAACTGGCAAATGGTGTCCACAGATATTCCGTACTTGCTCTAGGAGTTTGGTTACTTTTTCCCGGGTTATCCTCTGGGTGCCTCCGATGATTACCGCATCAGTCCCACTATCCCGAACTTCCTTGATTAATTCGCGGCTATTATTTTTGTCCGGGTCCAATTTGGTAACATGCTTCCACTTGTTCCACTGAATACTGTAATCCACATCAAATTCCTCCTATTAGCGGCCTTTTTTTCAGCTCAAAAAAACCAGGGGAACCTGTAGGTCCCCCCATAAGCTAAGAATCTGAATTTACTCTATGGTATAAAATAACCCCCCTAGATACTGTCCTAAAACAGCAAAAGCTATAGTAACAGGTATGTAGGAGATGCCCAAATGGGTCTTAATACGTAAATAAACTATTAAAGGAATCGATAGGTGTACGGCCAGAAACCAGAGGAAAGAAAACTTGGGAACACTGGCTCGCCACCGACCGAGGGGAACATTAACCACCAGCGCCACCAAACTTACGATAAAAATAGAGGCCAGTTCCATGCTTCCACTCCCTGGAAAATTATTCAAAACGACGGTTGAGAATCATCGGCCAGCCTAAATAACGGTAATTAATACTTATCTCCTTAGCATAAGAAACTTTTGGTCGTAACTCCTGATAAGTTATCATTATACCGTATCGATAGGGTAGTCCGGTACTTTCACTTCGCCGTCTTCCCCAAACGACAGGAAGCGTAGCGCCGGGTACATCTTCTGCTTCAAATCCTTCCTCTTCTGGATAGCCGGGAAAAGCACTGCCAACATTTTCTCCCGACTTACTAACTACGGCGTTTATTTGAAGTATTTTCACACCTTCAAAATCTTCAACCTTAACTTCTTCTAAACGTATGGGAAACAATCCGTGATTAATTAAGTCAAAACCAGTAGATACCACTCTCCCGGGTATCC
>NZ_BDGJ01000126.1:47886-60677 GCF_002207765.1 Calderihabitans maritimus | reverse complement strand
CGTACGTTGCATCAGAAATTTCCAGAGGCGGATGAATCAGAGCGTAATAAATTATACCGCCGTAACTTATAAGTAAAAGCAAGGCCAACCAAATAACCCGTGTCCACTTTCTTCCCATCACTCTGCCTCCAGTAGATTTACCTTTATATCTTCGCCATTTCCAAAAATTTTCCTTCTTAATTGGCTAAAGGTATAAAGGAACAGTCCAAGGACGCGGTACCTTTAATTTCCAGTAGCCTTTTTCCCGGGTCAATTGGAAAAAATTGATCGTTCTCTCTCCTTCAAAGTTTATATAAACAACCTCAATAATGGCCTTGTCGCCCTGTTGCTCCTTTAACCTCCCACCTACGATCAAGTATGGAGGTGGAAAGTCGGTTTCATAACCGGTAAGAAACCAGTTCCCATTGTTATCCTTAACCAGCCAGTCTTGAATAAACCTATGGGCTACTTCTTCCTCCCAGGCCATAGCCATATACCGGACATAATCCTCAGGTCTGGCAAAACGCTGCCATGCAATCGTATACAATATCTGCGATGCAGCTCTAAAGACCTGGAGCGCTTCGGCATTATCAAACCCTGCTCCCCCGGATGCTCCTTCCCTCTCTCGGATATGGATGGACCGCGCATCTTCCACCCACTCTACCTCCATGTTCATAGCTTCAGCCACAAAGCGTAGAGGAGCGTATATCTGCTGGTCAATAATCCGAGCGCCGGCTGGAAGCTGATACAGCACTCCGTTTTTATAGGCATAAGGATAATCTATAATTAGTTCCAATAGTCGCCCGTTATAAGAAACCGTTGCTCTCTGTAGCTCGGCGTTCCAGTCCACTTTGGCACCAAATTTCTCCATAACAGCCCGTAATGGCATAAGAGCATGGCCTTGCTCTATCACCAACAGTACATCAACCTGCTTTCCTTCAACCCATAGAGAAACCGTTTGACTATGGAAACCTAAGAGAGGTAAACTTAAGAAAAACCAGAATATGATAAGAAGAGTTTGAACCGTTCGCCGGGAAACAACAACCACCCCTTTCCTTTGATTTTATTTATATATATATTCTTCAGAATTAATAAATTTCCTTTATTTTACATGAATGGAATTAGGAGGCGAAGGAGGGTTTTCTTTGAAGTATTCTCGTCTGTTTAAACTCTGCGGCATTACTCTTTCCTCAGTAAGAGGCCAAACGGAAGACTTAACAGAAAAAAAGGCGGTAAATTTATTTTATGAAGAGCGGGAAGGGGACATTTATCTGCAGCTAACCGTAGAAGATCCGGTAGATAAAGTCGCGGAAATGAATTTTGCCGCCGCGGAAGAACTCATCCGAAAACGGTTAGCTAAATATATCTACGGCACAGATAACGATACTCTAGAGGCAGCTGTAGGAAGGCTCATGGCTCAGCGCAAAATTACCTTGGCTGTAGCTGAATCGTGTACGGGAGGACTTTTAGCTCACCGAATCACCAACGTTCCGGGCAGTTCTGCCTATTTCCGCTTAGGGGTAGTAGCCTATGATAACCGCTTTAAAGAAGAGGTATTAAAAGTTCCCCGAGACTTCCTGGCCGAGTTCGGCGCGGTTAGTCCTCAAGTGGCCAGAGCTATGGCCAGCGGGGTACGAAATCTGGCGGGCACTACTTTAGGTATTGGAATTACCGGCATTGCCGGTCCCGGCGGTGGAACGCCCACAAAGCCGGTGGGGCTCGTCTATATCTGCCTTGATTATGGCAAAAATTGCCAAATAGAAAAATTGCTTTTAAACGGTGAACGAGTAGAAAATAAAAAGGCGTCGGCTCATTACGCTTTAACCATGTTGTACCTCCATCTGAACTCATGGTATTTCCCCAGGTGACAACAATGGTATTTCCCCAGGTGACAACAAAAAAAGACTGCCTCCCCGGAAAGTAAGTTTCCAAAGAGGCAGTCAGGTGAATTGTGTACGACTTTAAACGGGCCGAGCTTCTATTTCCACAATTTCGGTTTTAGCCAGCGATTCCTCTATTAACCGTGAAATATCGAGCCCTTCTTCCGCTTTCTTCACTTTTTCGGGCTTGGGACGGGTAGCAGGGTGCTTGGGAACAAAAAGAGTACAGCAGTCCTCGTATGGCTGGATGGAAATATCGTAGGTCCCTATGCGACGGGCATACTCTATTATCTCAACCTTATCCAGAGCAATCAAGGGCCGCAGTACCGGAAAACTGGTCACTTCGTTGATGACCCTCATACTCTCCAAAGTTTGGCTGGCCACCTGCCCCAAACTTTCCCCGGTTAAAATGGCCATAGCACCCTCTTTTTTGGCCAAAACCTCGGCCAGGCGAAACATCATCCGGCGCATGATGGTAACGTACAGTTCCTCGGGACAATATTTTTTTATGGCCTTCTGAATTTCCGTAAAATGATTTATATAAAGTTTTATTTTTCCGCCGTAGCGGGCCAACACCCGGCACAGTTCCAGAACCTTTTCTTTCGAACGTTCACTGGTGAAGGGGAAACTGTAGAAATGCAGGCCTATAATTTCTACTCCTCGCTTCATCCCCATCCAGCCGGCTACCGGGCTATCTATTCCCCCTGAAAGCAATAATATTCCTTTTCCGGTTACCCCTACCGGAAGTCCGCCCGGTCCATTAATTACCCGGGAATATACGTAACCTCCCTCCTGCCGTACCTCGATGCTGATGACTACTTCGGGTTTGTTCACATCCACCGTCCACCCGTCCGTTTGGCTCAGCAAAAAGCCTCCTACCTGTCGGCTTATTTCCGGGCTTTTAAAGGGAAACTGTTTGTACGGCCGTCGGGTTTCCACCTTAAATGTAGACCTGCCCTCCCAGCTTTCCAGCTCAGCCAGAGCCGCCTTTTTTATCTCCTCCAAATCCAGAGGCACCACCCATGCCGGACTCACCGACACAATGCCAAAGACCCGGGTAAGACGCTCAACGACCTCTGAAAGGTCATCTTTTAAATCCACGTATAGGCGACCGTAGCCTTTCTTTATTTCCCTTTCAGGTAAATCTGCCAGCGCCCGTTTGACATTCTTAAGCAACATGTCTTCGAACCAGGCGCGGTTTTTCCCTTTCAATGTGATCTCACCGTATCTGACCAGAAGCACCTTCTTCATCAACCAGCCCCCTTCAATTCCCGAAACTCCTTAACTGCTTCTGTAATCCCTTCCGCAGCCGCTTCCATCTCTTCCTCCGTATTCTGGTAAGAAAGGCTGATGCGGATAGCCCCCGTCAGGGCCTCATCTTTCTTTTTCATCGCCTGCAGTACGTGGCTGGGATTCGCCCTTCGCGAATGACAAGCCGAGCGGGTAGAAACGTAAATCCCGCGGTTCTCCAGCATATGTACCAGTACTTCTCCCCGATCAATCCCCTCGAACCAGACATTTAAAATATGGGGACAACCTTTCGCCCCTCCAGGGCTATTGAAGTGAGTACCGGGAATTTTCAAAAGTCCCCTTACCAGCCGCTCTTTCAGCCGCGAAAGATAGTCCCCTTTTTCCTCCATTCTCCGGGCTGCCAGCTCAGCCGCCTTCCCTAATCCTACAATTCCGGGAACGTTCTCCGTTCCCGCCCTCCGGTTCCCTTCCTGCTCTCCTCCTACTAGTAAAGATTTGATTTGTAAGGCGTCCCGAACATAAAGCGCCCCCACTCCTTTAGGCCCGTGAAGTTTATGGGCGCTTATGGTAAGCAGATCGATGAAAAAGTCGCGGGGATGAATTGGCAATTTGCCAAAACCCTGCACTGCATCCACGTGAAAGACAATTCCTTCCCTCTCCTTAAGGATAGAAGAATAGCTCTCTAGCGGCTGCACGGATCCTATTTCATTGTTCACGTACATTATACTTACCAGGATGGTATCCGGCCTTAAAGCTTTTTCCAGGGTATCCGGCTCCACCAACCCGTCCTGGTTAACCGGCAGATAGGTAACCTCAAAGCCTTCTTTTTCCAGTTCTTTAAAAACATGTAGAACGGAGGCATGTTCAATGGCTGAAGTAATCAGATGCCTTCCCCTCCCCCGCCGCTGATAGGCCGTACCGCGAATGGCCCAGTTATTTGCTTCCGTGCCTCCTGAAGTGAAATAGATTTCCTCCGGTTTTACCTGCAGTACTGAAGCTACCTGGCGACGAGCACGGGAAAGGGCCTTCTCCGCTCTTACCCCCAGACCATGCGGCGAAGAGGGATTCCCGTAATTCTCCAGCATGACCCGGCTCATTTCCTCTACCACCAGCGGATCAACTCGGGTAGTAGCGCTGTTATCCAGGTAAATCTCCCTCATAAGCCCACCTGCCTCTAGAACGTTCTTTCAACTTTGATTCTTCCCTAAACAATACCGTCTCTATTTATCCCTCCTGCCGTACTAAAGATTATCACTTTTGTTCCGGCTTAACAAGAGCACATTCCTCCACCTCTCCCCGCAGCACTTCCACTCCGTGAGGGATAGCCGGTAGAATAACCTCCAGGCATTCCTGTACTGCCTTCGGGCTGCCGGGCAGGTTGACAATGAGGGTTCGCCCCCGGATGCCCGAAATTCCCCTGGTCAGCATAGCTCTGGGGGTCTTTTTCATACTTTCCCTCCGCATGGCTTCACTGATACCAGGTACCAATCTTTCCACTACGGCCTGGGTTGCTTCCGGAGTAACATCTCTAGGGCTAAATCCCGTCCCCCCGGTAGTCAATACCAAATCCAATCCCAGGCGATCACAAAAATCTATCAACTTCTCCTGCAGCAACTCCTTCTCGTCCGGCAGTATCGCATAGGCTTCAACCCGACCGCCGATTTTCTCTATCATTCTTTTAATAACCTCGGAGCTCTCATCCTTGCGCTTTCCCTGAAATCCCTTATCACTAGCCGTAATTATCCCTACTTTAATCATCCTCGACCACCTCAATAATGTCACCCGGACAGATATACCCTCCTTTAATCACGCGTACAAAAATCCCTTCCCGGGGCATCACACAGTCACCCGCCTGGTAATATATGGCGCACCGTTCATGGCACTGCTTGCCAATCTGCGTTACTTCAACCAAAGCCGTAGGACCCATGCGCATTTTAGTCCCTACCGGCAGGGAAACCAGATCAATCCCCTCAGTAGTAATGTTCTCCGCAAAGTCCCCCGGTTTAACCTCCAGACCCCGCTGTCGCATCTTTTCAATGCTTTCCATGGCCAGCAGGCTAACCTGCCGGTTCCCGGGCCCGGCATGAGCATCGCCTTTCAGACCAAATTCAGGCACAAGCTCTCCTCTGGAAATATTAGATTTTTTCTGTCCCTTCCTTTCGGAAACAGATACAGCCACTATTCTTCCCATTTTTCTTCTCCCTCCCGAAAGTAATCACCGCTCTTGCCACCACTTTTTTCTACTAAACGAATCTCTCCTATAATCATTTCTTTGTCCAGAGCTTTGCACATATCGTATATAGTCAGAGCCGCCACGCTTACTCCTGTCAGAGCTTCCATCTCCACCCCTGTCGGGCCGGTAGCTTTTGCCCAAGTTTCAATTAAAACCCTGCTCTCGTCTTCATCCAGCCGAAAACGGACCTCGGTACCGGTGATCTGGATAGGGTGACAAAGAGGGATGAGCTCACTGGTTTTTTTCATGGCCATTATCCCGGCTAGTCTCGCTACTCCCAGGACGTCCCCCTTGCCAATTTTACCCGCCTTTATCCGGGAAAAAGTCTCCCTGC
Source organism: Calderihabitans maritimus (assembly GCF_002207765.1). NCBI lineage: Bacteria > Bacillati > Bacillota > Clostridia > Neomoorellales > Calderihabitantaceae > Calderihabitans > Calderihabitans maritimus. Next base: position 55,000 of record NZ_BDGJ01000126.1, on the reverse strand, counting down.
TGACCCTGATTTCTCCCCGCGCAACTGCCACGCGAACGGTATCTTCCTTGTGGCTTACATCTACCATTCGCGCCCTTCCTTGTGCATCAAAGTGCGTCAGCCCGCTCACGGGTTCTCGCCTCCTTTATTAGAAAAAATTTCCACTGGTTTATTCCCGCCCCCAGCGGATAACTTCTGCCAATTCATCCGGCAGTTCGGATTCTTCTATAGCTTTTGCCGTTTTGTCATAGTCATAATCAACCTTATAAAATATCACCTTGACCTCCCCCGTAATTTCCACGAGGGCATATACCGCCTGCGGGTCGCCGTGCTTCGGCCTCCCAACGCTCCCCACATTTATTACATGCCTTCCCTGTATCCGGCGGTGATAAGGCTTGTGAGTGTGACCGCAAATCAATACATCGACATTAAATTCCTCTAGTAAAGCCTTCAGGTAATCTTCCGGGGTATCTTCGTAAAGGTACTCATTGAGACGCCGCGGACTCCCGTGTACCACCAGACAGCGGTATCCGCCTGCCTTAAACCAGATTTCTTTGGGCAGGCTGCGTAAAAACTCTTTATTGGCTTCTGTAGTATTTTTTTTGGTCCAAAGGATAGACTTTTCCCCCAGCATCCGGGCATGCTCATCCTTGTAATCACAACCGCACTGGATCCGGTGAAAGCCTACTCCATCGTCATAGTTGCCCATTACCGTGGGAATATCCATGCTTTGTATCAGCTCTATAACTTCGTTAGGAAACGGAGCATAGCCAACTAGATCTCCGGCACAAATTATTTTATCTACATGCCTTTTTTCTATATCTTTTAAAACGGACTGTAAGGCATAAATATTAGCGTGTACGTCGGCAAACACCGCCAATCGCAAGGTTTTCCCCCTCCTTTCTACTCTTCCCAGAGAAAACGAGGTTTAAATTCCAAGAAATCTGCACTGACCAGAAAAAACCTGATGCCCCATTTCTTCTCCGGAAGTCTTTTTAACAATCCTTCGCCGTGCAGGTGGCCGTATACACAAACCGCTATGCCGAATTCGCGCATCAGTTCGATGAAACCACTTTCTTCATGGCGGTCATTAGTAGGCATGTAGTGCATCATCACCACTACTCTTTCTACTCCTGAAGGTACGCTCTCCAGAGACATCCTCAGGCGTAACAATTCCCGCCGATAAATTTTTTCATCATGCTCGGAGAAGTCGTTATCGTTGGGGCAGAGCCAACCTCTAGTGCCACAGACAGCCGTCTTTCCTATCTTTACATGGTCGTTCTGCAGGGCCCATGCATTTGGAGGCAAGGCTTTGCGCACTTTACTTATCCCCTGCCACCAGTAATCGTGGTTTCCCTGTACCATAATAATTTTCCCTGCCAGTTTACCTAAAAATTCTAAGTCATGTACTGCCTCACCCAGTTTCATCGCCCAGGAGATATCGCCCGGCACCAGCACCACATCTTCATCACTGACGGTAGCCTGCCAGTTAGCAAATATTCTTTGATAATGTCTCTCCCACAGGCTGCCAAAACAACCCATGGGTTTATGTTCTTTTACGTCTTCCCAATGAGGGGGATTGACGGGCTGGCTGAAAGACAAATGTAAATCGCCTAGACCAAAAACTTTCATGTTAACCACCTCAAAACTCAGTCCCGTAGAAACTCGTCCAAAGAAAGCAGCATCCCATCGTAAGCCGCCATCGTCCTGACACCTGTCTTTTTCTCCAGTTTATTGGCCAATTCCCAAGGTTTAGCCATAAGCATACTACTGCCAAAATGGGTTAAAACGGCAATTTTAGGCCGAATGGAGTTAATAATTGGTTCTACTTCTTCATAAGAAAGATGGAAGGCAAGGTCCGTATGGCGGGGTTTTACAAAGGTTACATTAAGCACGAGAATCTCAGCTTTATATACTTCCTGTAGTTTAGAAAAGTAGCGGGTATCAGTAATGAATGATACCGTTAAATTCTGATAGGACAGCTTTATTCCGTAAGTTTCTACCGGGTGATCATGCCGAACAGGTGTGGCAATCTCCACTTCTTTAATCCGGTAAACTTCCCCCTCTTTAAGGTAATAAATAGCATCCAGAAAAGGACGCAGATATCCAAAAAGAATCGGTTCGGGTCCTTCTAACGCATCCGCAGGGGCAAAGACGACCCCCCCAGGGCTAAAACCACCTTCCGTCATGGCTTCCACCATAACATTAAGATCATTAGAATGGTCAAGATGGCGGTGACTCAAGATAACCCCGTCCAGCTGCGAAGGATCCAATGGCGGGCGACTGCCCCAGCAACGCACAAGAGTTCCCGGTCCCGGATCCAGCATAAGGTTTGTGTCGCCGAGTTTGATCCATGTTCCTCCCGAAGACCGCAGTTGTTTCAACTGAACAAACCTGGCGCCTCCGGTACCAAGAAATTTAATAAAATTTTCCGGATGAGGTTTTTCTTCCGGCATAACCTGAAACCTCTCTTACTTCTAACTTTGAAAGCTATCTCCCCAGAAGCTAAATTTTCTCCAGTCACCCTGAATACTCCTTTTAAAAACTTAAGCGGTAAGGTATCATTACCAAAATTTTTTAGTTCTTTTTCGTTCTATATTGAGCATACAAGAAATACAGCTACTATAACGTGTAAAAGGAGGGTAAGCTATGGACCACTTATTTTATGAATTCCTACAGAGTTCCCATTTGTCATGGTTCCTGTATTTAGTTCTCTTATCCGGTGGAATCATAGCTTTCTTTAACCCTTGCATGCTAGGAATGGTTCCCCTTTTAATAGGCCACATGGGAAATAGAAATTATTCCTCGCGATGGTATTCTCTCGCTCTAACTACTCTATTTACTTTGGGATTCTTGGTGTCATTAGTTTTTTTGGTATCCATTTTTACTTCTTTTTATCAATTAGCCCAACGATGGGCCTCCTGGTGGCCTAATATAATGGGAACCCTTTATTTCGTTCTCTTCCTGCACCTTTGGGGTTATTCCCCGCTGCGTACTGCCATGCGCTTCTTGCCGACTGTAGTAGGATTTTACCAGTCTCCGTTCACTGTACCTCCTTCCTGGTCAGCTTTTGTCTTAGGATTGTTCTTCGGCCTGACCCCTTCTCCTTGTACCACTCCGCTGGCTTTAGCTGTTACTACTGCCCTGATACCGGCTTATGGCTACCTTAAAGGATTGTCTATGATTTTAACCTACGGTTTCGGCCATTCTCTCCCCTTAGCGCTGATTGCCCTTGTCTCCTTAAACTTAAGTCCTTTACGGCATTTACAACGAAGCAGTGGCTTTTTAAAAAAAGCGACCGCCCTTTTCTTATTGTTCCTGTCCATATATTTCTACTTTTTCATGTGAATGCAAATTAATTGTTGACAAATTATTTGTCGACCAATAAAATTGAAGTAAAGATCTGGAGGAGGGGTTTTATGAAAGCAGTTGCGATCAACGGCAGCCACCGGAAAGGCCAAAATACTGCAGTTATGCTCCAAACGGTACTGGACGAACTGAAAGCAGGAGGGGTTGAAACAGAACTGGTAGAGTTGAGTGATTATAACATCAAACCCTGTCTCTCCTGCAACAAATGTCTGCGTCGCCCCCAGTGTTCCATCACCGACGATGATATGTCTCTACTGGCCGACAAACTGTTAAAAGCCGACGCTATTATCTTAGGTTCTCCCGTCTACTGGGCCAATGTAACCGGCTTGATGAAAAATTTCATGGATCGAACCCGTTGGTTACATATGACCAAGAATTTTCTAGCCGGTAAAGTTGGAGCTGCTGTAACGCATGCCGGTCTGCGCAACGGGGGACAGGAAGTTTGTCTACAAATTATGGAGCATTTCCTTAGAGCTCAAGGTTTATATGTAGTAGATGACCGGGACCCCGAAAAAGGCATCCTAACTTCCGGTGCCATGGGAACCCTATTTGACCGTTTTGATGGCAACAACATCAGTTGGAAACGAGGTGTTCAGGAAGATCATTTAGCCATCGCCTCCTGCCGCCAACTGGGTAAAAACATGCTTCAGTTAATGAAAAAGCTCGCTTAAAAAAATTATTGGAAGAAAGGACGCCATATTTTATGGAGCTACACGAATGTATTAACTTTTTGCTAAGCAAAGCCCAACAAGCAGTATACCGCCTTTTTCGCGAAGAGCTGGCACCATTTGGAGTTACTCCCGCCCAGTATGGTGTATTAAACTGCTTATGGAATAAAGATCAGCAAACGCCAAAACAGATTTCCGAAACCCTTCATTTAGACGGCTCTACTCTAACCGGCGTCTTGGACCGGATGGAACAAAAGGGTCTGGTACGGCGTATACCGGACCCCCATGACCGGCGCACAGTAAGGATTGCTCTTACCTCCAAGGGGCAGGAACTTAAACGCCCTTTGGAACAGGCAATTGTCCGGGCCAATAATAAAGTGCTAGAAAACTTATCCGAAGAGGAAGTACGACAAATTAAAAGACTTCTGGATCGATTATCGGAAAATCCGGGCCGGGATTAGGCATTATCTTCTTTTTCCCGGCCCTCGGTTTTCTCCCCTTAAAATTCTCCTTTAATAAAATGATCCATTAACCGATAACCTTCTTCAATAATTAATCCTGTGGAAACAGCACTTTGTTCATTAAAACCTATTTCATGGTTGTTCCTTTCCGGCCAACCTTTTTGATAAATTGCAAACGGAACCGGATCGGCAACATGAGTACGGAGACTGAGCGGCGTAAAATGGTCACATAGAACCATTATCCGGTAAGATTCGAATTTCTCCAGGCCACGCCAAACCTCACCCACAACCTTCTCATCTATTTCTTCGATAGCCTTAATTTTAGTTTCCAGTTCTCCCCGGTGTCCGGCTTCGTCGGGAGCCTCAATATGAATATATACAAAATCTTTGCCTGCTTCCAACTGCTCCAAAGCGGCCAGGGCTTTACCCCTGAAGTTAGTACGGATGTTGCCGGTGGCTCCCGGAACGTTAACCGCTTCCAAACCTGCGCACTTGCCTATGCCTTTGGTAAGGTCAACGGCCGAGATAATTGCTCCGGTCAAACCGAACTTTTCGCTAAAGGGAGGGAGAACTGGTTTTCGGCCTTGCCCCCAGAACCACAGAGAATTAGCCGGCTTTAATCCTCTTTCCATCCGAGCTCGATTGACAGGATGTTCTCCTAAAAAACCGTAGGATTCCATCATTAATTCCAATAAGATATCGCTTCCTTCTCCTCGCGGAAGGTAATTACCTATTGTACGCCCAGATATATCATGAGGAGGTGTCATTTCTAGTTCGTGAGGACCATTATTCCATACCATCAGGTGACGATAGCTTACCCCTGCGTAGAATCTGAAGTCCTCATTTCCTAAACGGCGGTTGACCTCATCTATTAATTCAGCCGCTTCTGCGGTGGTAATTTCGTCGGCGCAATAATCGACCATAGTTTTGCGGCGGTAGTCTGCTTCGTCAGATAAAGTAACTAAGTTGCAGCGAAAAGTTATATCACTATCATTCAGAGAAACCCCCATGCCTATTGCTTCTAAAGGAGACCTTCCCGTATAGTATCTTCTCGGGTCAAATCCCATCACCGAAAGATTAGCCACATCGCTTCCCGGAGAAAAACCATCAGGAACAGTTTTGACCAGTCCTATCCTACCGGAAGCGGCCAGCCGGTCCATGTTAGGCGTTCTGGCGTAATCTAGAGGAGTTTTTCCACCTATCTCCTCGATGGGATAATCCGCCATTCCATCGCCCAAAATTACTACGTATTTCATTACAGACCCTCCTTTGTCGTCTACCAATATAACTGGCAGCTATAATTCAATTATTTCTTCAATTATAACATTCTTTTTTCTCGGAACGATTCCCTTTTTTGTCACATTCTCCGGAAACATTAAAAAACTCCCGCTACGCGGGAGATAGAGGCGCAAACTCTTAGGTTCCGCCGTTTTCCAGTATTCGTTGAACTTTGGGATGGTTAAAAACAGCCTTGGTAGTGTCTTTCATGCGGCGATCGGCAAAAATTTCGATTAACGGTTGTCTCATGTCCGGCAAAGCCATCATTTCTACCATAGGGCCTCTTGCTTCCGGATCCTTCATAATATCCACCATGGCTTCCTGCATGCGGGGATCTTGCATCATATCAATCATAGCCTGACGCATTTCACGACTGCTCATCATATAAATCATTACATCCCTCATTTCTGGACGGGTCATCATTTCTACAAATTCATCTCTACCGTAAGGCGAATGCATGTAGTCAAACGAATCATTGCGGTACATCATTCCCCACATATGCCCTGGACCCCCGGGAGGAAAAGGTTTAGCATAATAAGGCGGACTAAAGTAGCCTATCACCAAGGCTCCTATGAGAAACCCGCCTATCAATCCCAATATCAGCAACAGTATGTTTCTTTCTTGCACGTTTCTTACCTCCTGTTCCCCGTTTAATCTTATTTTATCCGTAAGGAAAGGCTTACATGCGGCAGGTTAAGATATAAAAACCTTTCGCCGGTAGGCTATTTCGCTGTCAATCATTACTTCCCAGTCATAAAATAAAAAAACCCCTTATTGAAAGAAGGTGATTACGGCGAAAGGTAAGTTTTTATGGATAGGCGTTGTACTGCTGGTCTTCGCCATTTTAATATACGGTTGTACTTTCAGTAAAACATTAACCGAACAGCAGGAACCCTCGCAGAAATCACCAGTACGCCAAGAAATAGAAAAACAGAATGGCCATACAGAAAGGCAACAACAAAGACAAGAAAACAAATTAGAAACCATAACTCTGTATGTACAGAATATTACCTGAAAACCCGAAGCATGTATAGCCAAAATCAAAGGCGCGCTGTCCAGGCTGGACGGCGTAACCGTTTTGGAAGCTCAAATGTTTGAAAAAAACACGGCTTTAATTCGGATAGCTTATGCTCCCGAAAAGGTCACGGTCGAACAAATAATTTATACTCTAGCCAAAATAGGTTACCCCGCCTCCATATTTAAGGAAGAAGAGGTTTTACCCGGGAATTCTTCGGCAAATTCAAATTAGCCCTACTTTAGTCATTGGTTTTCCTTGGTACTAATATTTCGCCCAAAAATAATTGTCTACCCAGAAAGGGTAGACATTACGTTTAAGACTTAATATTATTTCAGATAAAG
>NZ_BDGJ01000126.1:0-47807 GCF_002207765.1 Calderihabitans maritimus | reverse complement strand
GGCGGGACTTGAACCCGCACGGTGTTCACCACACGCCCCTCAAACGTGCGCGTCTGCCGATTCCGCCACTCCGACACAATTCTTTAATGGCTACATAAACATTATAGCCCCATCCTCAGCACCTGTCAACCAGAAGGAAGTTTTGAATTCACCGCAAGACCGCGGACCAGCAGACGAAACACTTCTTCTACCTGATCCGATAGCCGGTAGTCACGACGCGACAGTACCCAGCAGGTAGCTACTTCGTCCAGCGTACCGAAGATCATCGACCGGGCCAACCGGACGTCAATGTCCGGGTAGAAACAACCGGAGGCCTTCCCTTCGGCCAGGATCTCTTCCATCAACCGAAAATACTCCTTAAGCGGACCTGTGATGGCAGAGCGGATTTCCGGATCGGACTGACGCAACTGTATCTGAATTACCGTTGCCAGGTTCTTATCCGCTTCGAGATGGCTAAAATGAAGTTCAATTAGCCGCTTAAGTTTAGCCACCGGATCGCTCAGTTCCTCCAGTTCTCGCTTAACCTGTTCGATAAAATTACCCATTTTCTCCCGGAAGAGGGAAATTAGTATATCCTTTTTATTTTGAAAATACAAATAAATGGTACCGTCCGCAACTCCAGCCTCGCTAGCAATTTTACTTACCTGAGAGTTGTGGTAACCGTTTTCAGCAAAAACCTTGACCGCTGCCTCCAGGATTAACCCGTATTTGTCACCTGACTTATTGCCCACCATATATCCCGCCTGACTTTAAAAAAATTAGATGCAGCAGGTAACCGGATGTACCTGCCGCTCATTATTATAATCCTGAACAGGCATATAGTAAATGTTTTTTCGTGTTCACACGGTATATTTACCTGCTTCCAAAAGGCGTTGTGCTATCTGTCGCCGTATACCGACCAGATTAACCGGCCGGTACCGGGCAAAACGTTTAAGTACTGATAGTTGTGTCTGCAGTTCATCGCCGGCCAGCATGGCTGACAGAGCTTCTCGCGCCCGCAATTCAACTCTCGGGAAAGTTTCATACACATACACCTGTGCCAGAAGAGATTTAATCCCCTCCGCTTTTTGTTCGGCCATTGCCTTAAAAGCCCGCCCGACAGCACTTTCCATTGCATAAGTTTCAATGCAAATATCGCTCAACATGCCCAAAATTTCCTGCTGTTCCTGAATTTTATCCATATACTTTTGAACCGCCAGGCCACCAACCTGCAGGAAGATTTTTTTGCTTCTGTCCACCAGATCTTGAACTGTCTTCATGGGGTCGCTGTCATTCGACATGGATAATTTCGGTTGCATAATTTCCTTGGCCAATTGCTGAGCGGCTGCCAGCAGAGCCAGTTCTCCCTTTTGGGCCCGGCGGAGTAAGGTTCCCGGAATTAACAGACGGTTAATTTCATTCGTTCCTTCAAAAATGCGGTTAATCCTGGAATCACGGTATATTTGTTCAACCGGATATTCTTTAGTATAGCCGTAACCGCCAAAAATTTGCACCGCTTCATCTGCAACATAATCCAGTGCCTCCGAAGCATGTACCTTGTTGATCGAACATTCCACCGCGTACTCCTGAAGCGCTTGAGCAACATTGCCGTCCTGAGTTTCCGCCAGCATTTTTTCTACCAGTCCTGCCGTACGGTAGACCATACTCTCGGCAGCATATATCTTGGCTGCCATCCGCCCAATCTTTTCCTGAATGAGGCCGAAGTGAGCGATGGGCCGACCAAACTGTTGCCGTTCCAGAGCATACTTGACTGCATGGCTAAAAGCGAGTTTTGCAGAACCAACACAACCGGCAGCCAGTTTGAAACGCCCCAAGTTGAGAATGTTGAAGGCCACTACATGCCCGCGGCCGATTTGCCCCAACACATTTTCCACTGGCACTTTTGCATCCTCAAAAATCAGACTCCGCGTAGAGGACCCTTTTATACCCATTTTCTTTTCTTCGGCCCCCAACGAAAGCCCTTCCGTATCTCGGTCCACAATAAAGGCGGTAAATTTATCACCGTCAATTTTGGCGTATGTCACAAAAACGTCTGCCAGACCGGCATTAGTAATAAACTGCTTAGTCCCGTTGAGAATATAGTATCTTCCGTCCTCGCTGAGCACTGCCTTGGTTTTCGCAGACAAGGCATCGGATCCGGCCCCGGGTTCAGTGAGCGCATAGGCCGCTATCTTCCGGCCGGAAGCCAGGTCAGGTAGATACCTTTTCTTCTGCTCTTCATTACCGAAAAAAACGATAGGTAATGTACCGATTCCGGTATGAGCTCCATGAGCAACGGCGAATGAACCACCAGCAGCAATATTTTCGGCAATGAGGATGGAACAAATTTTATCCATCCCCTCGCCACCGTATTCCTCTGGAACATCTGTGCCTAAAAGTCCCAATTCACCTGCCTGCTCCAGAAGCTGCCGCATCAGACCTTCCTTTTGTTCTTCCAGTTCCTCCATATGAGGTACCACTGTATTTTCCGTAAAATCAGCTACGGTTTGAGCCACCAGGCGATGCTCTTCGGATAAATCCTCCGGGGTAAAAATTTCTGACGGATTGACTGGTTTGATTAAGAATTCCCCGCCTTTTACCATCCTATTGCACTCCTTTCGAAGTTTGTTTTCGTTGTTTTAATTTTCCCTTTCGAAAACACCGGCTGCTCCCATGCCGCCGCCGATACACATACTAACCAGCCCGTACCGTCCCCCACGCCGAGCCAGTTCGTATAACAAGGTAACCGTAAGTTTGGCACCGGTACACCCCAGCGGGTGCCCCAAAGCAATGGCGCCTCCGTTAACATTTACTCGGTCGGGATCTATTCCTAATTCCCGGATAACCGCCAGGGACTGGGCAGCAAAGGCCTCGTTTAGTTCGATCAAATCGACCTCATGCAGGCGCAGACCGGCATACTGCAGAGCTTTGGGAATAGCAACGACCGGTCCGATACCCATAACCTCCGGCGGCACTCCACCTACGGCGTAGCTCCTGAACACGGCCATAGGTTTAATCCCTAAAGCTTCGGCCTTAGATCTACTCATTAGAACTACGGCAGCAGCACCGTCACTGGTCTGGGAAGAATTACCTGCAGTAACCGTGCCGTTAGCGCGAAATACCGGTTTTAATTTAGATAAAGCTTCCATAGACGTATCGGGCCGTACGCCCTCGTCTGTATCAAAAGTAGTTTCATGGCTTATAACTCCCTGGCCTTCTACCCATTCTTTCCAGCTTACCTTCAGGGGAACAATTTCTTCGCGAAAACGGCCTTCTGTAATAGCTGCATAAGCTTTCTGGTGACTTGCCAAGGCGAAAGAATCTTGGTCCTCCCGGCTGATTCCATAACGTTCGGCCACATTTTCTGCAGTCAATCCCATCGACATATAAGCCTGCGGCAAATGTTCCATAAGATATGGATTGGGAGCTGGTTTATTACCGCCCATAGGTACCATGCTCATACTTTCAACTCCACCTGCTACTACCACTTCTGCTAATTCAGTGGCTATTCGCGACGCAGCCAACGCAATAGCCTCCAGACCCGAAGCACAAAAACGATTTACCGTTACTCCAGGAACTGTATCCGGGAATCCGGCCCGGAGTACAACTATTCGGGCCAGATTCATACCCTGCTCCCCTTCCGGAAAAGCACATCCCATAATAACGTCATCGATCTCTTTTGGTTCAAGGCCAGGCACCCTGCGTACTGCTTCCTGTAATACTACTGCCGCCATCTCTTCCGGGCGTGTATAGCGCAAAGTTCCTTTAGGGGCTTTACCTACCGCTGTGCGAACAGCACTAACAATAACAGCTTCCCTCATAAAATCCCCTCCTTAATTTCGCAATGGCTTACCCTTAGCTAACATATGCTGAATACGTTCCTGCGTTTTAGGCTCCCCGAGAAGACTTAAGAAGGCTTCTCGTTCTAAATCCAGAATGTACTGCTCATCGACCATGGTATAAGGAACTACATCTCCGCCCGATATTACGTAGGCAATTTTCCGTGCGATATGAGCATCATATTCAGTTACAAATCGACCTTCTTTCATCGTATAGATCATAAGTTCCAGGGCAGCGTAACCATCGGTACCTAATACCGGAAATTTTCGTGGCATTGGAGGCTGATAGCCCGCAGTTGCCATGGCCAGGGCAGTTTGTTTGGCATCGTATATCAGACGGTCTTCATTCAGCGTTATCTGGTCGGCCGGTCTCAAATAACCCAGTTTTTTAGCTTCCTCAGCACTGGTTGAAACTTTAGCCATGACAATGGTTTCAAAAGCCCGGGCCACCATAGGCTGCAGATCAGCCCGCGGTCCACGCGCCTTCGGGTCATACGGAACGTTTTCGATGGCGCGCAACAACATTTCTTTAGTTCCTCCGCCCGCCGGGAGCAGACCTACACCTATTTCCACCAAACCCAGGTACGTTTCGGCATGGGCTTGAATCCGGTCAGCGTGAAGACAGATCTCACACCCTCCGCCAACCGTCATACGGAAAGGAGCCGCAACCACCGGTTTCCGGCAGTATTTTAACGCCATCCCTGCTTGTTGAAATTCTCGGACCATCAATTCTAACTCATCCCAGTTTCCGTCCTGGGCCTCCAGCAGAAGAAGCAGTAGATTGGCTCCCACCGAAAAGTTACGGCCATGGTTGCCGATAACTAATCCCGCATAATTTTTTTCCACCTCTTCAACCGCCTGTCGAATCATTTCAACAATATCAGCACCGATAGCATTGTTGCGCGAATGAAACTCCAGACAAAGAATACCGTCTCCTATGTCAACTAAACTGGCTCCGGGATTCGACCGAACCAACCGGTTTTGTGCTTTCAGACTAGGCAAATAGATTACATCAACTGGTCGTTCTTCTTCCAAATACTCTCCAGTCTTAAAATCATAGTAATACCGGTACCCGTTTTGGACCGTATAGAAGGAATGTTTTCCACTGTCAAGAAGCTGGCGAATTACCTCCGGAACTTTTTCTCCTTCTTGTTCCAAACGCTCGACCACCTTGGCTACGCCAAGAGCATCCCAGAGTTCGAAGGGCCCAAGTTCCCAGTTGAACCCCCATTTCATAGCCCGGTCCACCGAAATAATATCGTCAGCAATTTCCCTGACCTTTTCCGCAGCGTAAAGCAGTACGTGTTTCACGCTCTTCCAAGCAAACTGACCGGCGCGGTCATTGGCAAAAACCAGCGTTTTGATTCTGCCGGGCAAATCGGGTACTGCTTTGGCAGCCTCCAGGCTGGCCAGCTTAACTTTGCTTTGGGGACGGTACTCCATAGTGTGGTAATCCAATACCAGGATCTGCTTTTCCGGCGTTTTAACTTTCTTATAAAACCCTTGCCCCGTTTTTGCTCCCAACCAGGTACGATCAACCATCGTTTTCATAAACTCTGGAAGTTTAAACATTTCTTTTTCTTTCGGGTCCGAAACGGATTTGGCAATATTTTGGGCTACATGCATAAACACGTCCAGGCCCACCAAATCCAACGTGCGGAAGCTAGCACTCTTGGGTCTTCCCAAAACCGGGCCGGTTAAGGCATCCACCTCTTCGATACTAAGATCGTCCTCAACCATAGCCCGCACAGCCGCCGCCATGGCAAAAACACCGATACGGTTGGCGATGAAATTGGGGGTATCTTTAGCCAAAACCACCCCTTTGCCGAGAACCCGCCGTCCAAAATCAAGCATAAATTCGATCACTTCCGCCCGGGTATCCCGCCCCGGAATGATCTCCAGCAAGCGCATGTAACGAGGCGGATTGAAAAAATGCGTACCCAGAAAATGCTCTCGGAATTCCTCCGACATCCCTTCCACCATCTGGTTGATGGACAGACCGGAGGTGTTAGAACTGACAATAGTGCCTGGCCGGCGGTATTTGGCCACCTTTTGTAGAAGTTCCCTCTTAACGGCCAGGTTTTCCACCACCACCTCAATAATCCAATCTACCTCGGCCAGCCAATCCAAGTTATCCTCCAAATTACCGGGAGTGATCAACTGGACCCTTTCTGGCAGATACAAAGGAGCAGGATTAAACTTAACCAGCCGCTCCTTTGCCTCTCGAGCCAGTCGGTTTCTAACCTCAGTGCTTTCCAAAGTTAGACCTTTTTCTTTTTCTTCAGGAGTCAGTTTTGGCGGAACAATATCCAGCAGGTAGGATTGAATACCGACGTTGGCCAGGTGGGCAGCAATAGTGCTCCCCATCACTCCGGCTCCCAGTACTGCCGCCTTCCTAATTGCGTAGCCCATTGCTTTGCCCCTCCTTGAGTTTCCGATACTCTTCTTCCCTGATTAGACGACGCAAAATTTTCCCCGCCGCAGTTTTAGGTAAACTCGTCCTGAATTCCACCAGCCGCGGCACTTTATAGGCCGCCAGCCTACTCCGGCAAAACTGAATTATCTCATCTTCAGTAGCCGACGCTCCCTCCTTTAACACTATGAAAGCCTTGACCGTTTCTCCCCGGTAAACATCCGGCACCCCTATTACAGCTGCTTCCTGTACTGCGGTGTGCTCATATAAAACTTCCTCCACTTCTCGCGGATAGATGTTAAACCCACTGGCAATGATCAAGTCTTTCTTCCGATCCACAATGTAGAAGTAACCTTCTTCGTCCATTTTGGCAATATCCCCGGTGTAGAGCCAGCCCTCTCGTAAAACCACAGCCGTCTCCTCAGGATTATTCCAGTATCCCTTCATTACCTGGGGACCCTTGATCACCAATTCTCCCTCCTGACCAGGAGAAAGTTCTTTGGTGCCGGTTTCCACATCCATGATTTTGACTTCGGTATCGGGAAAAGGCAAACCAATACTGCCATACTTGCGCTTCCCGATAATCGGGTTGCAGTGGGTTACCGGTGAAGCCTCGGACAAACCGTAGCCCTCTACCAGCATCCCTCCGGTCAGTTCCTCAAACTGCCGTTGTACTTGCACCGGCAACGGCGCTGAGCCGCTGATACAGGCCTTGATAGAACTAAGGTTGTACTTCCGCACTTCAGGGTAATTTATAATGGCCACGTACATTGTCGGTGCTCCGGGAAACAGTGTTATCCGATAACTCTTAATCGTTTCCAACACTTCCTCAACTTCAAATTTGGGCAACAGCACCTGAGGACAACTTAAAGCAAAAGCTACGTTCATGGCCACGGTCATGCCATAGACATGGAACAGCGGAAGGGCGGTCAGCATGCACTCCAAGCCGGGATCCTCAACCGCCGGTTTTAAAAATTCAGCCGTTTGTTGAACATTAGCGACCAGGTTGAAATGAGTGAGCATAACTCCTTTAGGAATTCCCGTGGTGCCTCCGGTATACTGGAGTACTGCCAGGTCTTCCTTAGGGTCTACCGGTATCCCTGGTACAGTCTCCGACCCTTGCCGGAGCAGTTCATCAAAAACAAGGACTCCTTCTTCCGGCGGGCTCGATACCGGCCTGAAATTGAATACTATCACCCGTTTTAACGGCGTGGTCCCCGCTACGGCTTTGATCCGTAGGTACAGCGGTTCATAAACAAAAATAGTCTCCACCCCGGCATTATTAAGTAGGTTTTCTAGCTCCCGTTCGACCGACATGGGATTGGTTTGAACCACTATACCGCCAGCCTTCAGAGTTCCGAAAAAGGCTATAACCCATTGCGGACAGTTTGGTCCCATGACCGCAACTCGGTCACCTTGCCGTACCCCCAAATTCTTCAGGGCGTTGGCAAGCCGGGTGGTTAACTTGCCAAACTCTCCATAGCTTATCCGCTGCCCGTAAAAAATCAAAGCCGGTCGTTCGGGAAAATCGACAGCTCCCCGGTCGGCAAATTCGTACAGCGGAATATTTGGATAGTCCAGATGGTAGCGAAGTGGAGCCGGATAACTGGCTTCCCACGGATAATGTCTACCCATCCTTATCGCCCCTTTCCCTGATGCTGAATGAGTATTCATTCATTTTTAATTAAAGTTTACACCCCATCTCTCTTTTTAGTCAATGCAACGTAAAACCGCCCAGAGCCGAAACCTTCCTTTAACCTTTTAAACGTAACCGTTCAAGTATAATTTTCAACTATTCACCAATTTTTTATGTGCGGATTATTCTCACGGTTCTTCCTTATACAAATTATTTTTATAGATATAATACTCAACCGGTTCCGGCAAAAGGTATTTTATGGGCTCTCCGGTCTTTACCCGTCTTCTTATATCTGTAGAAGAAATGGCCAGGGCAGGTACTTCCATAAAATGAATAACTCTCCTGTATTCTTCCGGTAGAAGGGATAAATTCGTTTGAACTTCCCCAAGATTAAATCCCGGGCGGGTAACCGCTACAAATTGGCACAAACGTACAAGTTCGTCTACGTTTTTCCAGGTAAGAATCTGCAAGATAGCATCGGCCCCGGTAATAAAAAAAATTTTGTGTTTAGGATAAATCCGTTGGAATTGACGAACGGTATCAATGGCATAGGAATATCCTTTGCGTTCTATTTCAGTTCGAGAAACTTCAAAAAAGGGATTGGTAGCTACCGCCAACACAGTCATTAGATATCGGTGTCGGGATTCCGTGATAATTTGTCCTTTCTTATGCGGCGGACGACCAGAAGGAACAAATATTACCTTATCTAACCCGAACTTATAGCGAACGGCTTCAGCCGCAACCAAATGTCCATAATGTATCGGGTCAAAAGTGCCACCCATAATACCTAATTTTGCTGCCATGAATACTAACTCTCCTCCATATTTTTTTCACTATTTTACCAAACATGATTGAAGTGCCGCAATTTTTTATAAAGAAAGAGAACCTCCTTTAGAGGAGGTTCACATGAGCTAGGACCCCTTGTCGAGAAGAACTCTCATGGTTCTTTTTTGAAAATCCTCCCGGCAAGTGTCACATACACACCAGCAAAACTCCTGAGGATCGGGTTCCTCGGCAAGTACCAAGGTGCAAACCTGTTGAGCCAATTCAGCGCCGCAAAATTCACAGCGAATACATTTCATTTTAAAATTCACCTCCATGTATAATTATTTGAAAATTCTGAAAATAATATTTACCATTAATTATATACAAAAAAGCCGCCCGTTTCAACACAGACGGCTGATATATACTGTATTCATTAGGTACGGATCTGCCCATTCCCAAAAATAATATATTTAAAAGTAGTAAGCTCTTTGGGACCCATAGGCCCTCTGGCATGAAGCTTCTGGGTACTTATACCTATTTCTGCTCCGAAACCATATTGGTAACCGTCAGTAAACCTTGTAGAAGCATTTACGTACACGGCAGCAGCGTCTACCGACTGCAGGAAATCTCGCGCCCGTTGATAATTATTTGTAACAATAGCCTCCGAATGTTTTGTTCCGTAATTATGAATATGTTCTATAGCTTCCTGCATATCCTTGACTACCTTAATCGCCAAAATGAGATCCAGGTATTCGGTAGCCCAATCCTCTTTGGTAGCTACCTGAATCTGAGTTAATATTCTTCGGGTTTTTTCGCACCCCCTCAGTTCTACTCCCGCTTCCTCTAAGCGCCGAGCTACCATCGGCAGAAACTTTTCGGCAACAGCCTCATGGACTAAGAGCGTTTCCATAGCATTGCAGACCCCAGGCCTTTGTGTTTTGGCATTTACCACAATGTCGGTAGCCATCTCCAAGTCGGCCTCATCATCAACGTACACGTGACAGTTACCAACACCCGTTTCAATTACAGGTACGGTAGCATTGTTAACCACCGTCTGGATAAGACCGGCTCCCCCTCGAGGAATAAGAACATCAAGAAAATCATTTGCTTTTAACATCACATTAACAGCTTCCCTGTCAGTTGTTTCAATTAACTGGATAGCTCCTTCCGGAACACCGGCATTTTCCGCAGCTTGGCTGATAATCCGCACAATAGCCGTATTTGAATTGATAGCTTCCGAACCACCCCTTAAAATTACTGCATTGCCCGTTTTTAAACACAATCCCGCCGCGTCTACAGTAACATTCGGACGGGCTTCATAAATGATACCTACAACTCCCAAGGGGACTCTCATTTTACCTATCTGGAGGCCGTTAGGTCTTGTCCACATAGATATTATTTCGCCTACCGGATCAGGTAAAGCCACCAAAGCGCGCAGCCCTTCAGCCATATCGCTGATACGTTCAGGGGTAAGCAACAGCCGGTCCAATAGAGCTTTAGACAGATTCTTTTTCCGGGCAGCGTCCATATCAATTTCGTTGGCAGCGATGATTTCTTCCGTTCTTTCTTCCAATAATTTGGCCATGTTTAACAGAGCTTTATTTTTCACATCGGTAGGAAGAGAAGCAAGTTTACGAGCTGCTTCCTTAGCCTTTTGTCCTTTCAATTGGACTTCAGCCTGAACGTTCATTTTATTCATTTTTCTCCTCCCCATCCCTCTAAAACTGTAGGATATTAATTTATATTTTCACCGTCAAATTATTGCGGTGAATTACTTCATCATAATCCTTATGCCCCAACACTTCAGCAATTTCACTCGTGCGCCGACCCTTTATCTTATCAATATCCTGTGACGAATAGTTAACTATTCCTCGAGCTATTTCCACACCTTCGGGAGATATAACGCTAACTACATTTCCAGGCTCAAAATTACCCTCTACCCGAACCACTCCTATGGGTAGCAAACTCTTCCCGGCTTCTAAAATGGCATGCGCAGCACCGGCATCCACGTGTATTGCCCCCTGAATATCCGAACCATAAGCAATCCAACGTTTTTTAGAGTGTAATTTCGTTTCCCGGGGTATAAATAAAGTACCGGTAATTTCTCCCTGCAGGTTACGCCAGATAACACCTTCTTTAAACCCGTTAGCAATGATCATGGGGATACCAAAATTCATGGAAATTTTTGCCGCATGTAACTTGGTTTCCATTCCGCCGGTACCGAAAGTGGAACCGGCTCCTTCGGCCACTTTTTCCAAATCAGCGCTTATATCTTCAATAATGGTAAGCAATTTCGCATCAGGATCTTTCTGAGGATCGGCGGTATAAAATCCATCCGTATCGGTCAAAAGCATAAGGAGATCCGCGTCTACCAGCCCTGCCACTAACGCTGCCAATGTATCATTATCCCCTAAACGAATTTCCTCTACCGCTATGGTATCGTTTTCATTCACAATCGGAATAACGCGGTAATGCAACAGGGTAGCCAGAGCATTCCTGGCATTTAAGTATCTCTTTCGATCCGCCAAATCCTCCCGGGTCAAAAGAACTTGGGCAACCGTATGACCGTATTCGGCAAATAGTTTCTCGTACATATGGAGAAGAATTCCCTGCCCTACAGCCGCTGCAGCTTGCTTATCCGGAATAGTTCGCGGCTTTTCTCTAAAGCCTAATTTCCCCATGCCTGCTCCAACCGCTCCGGAAGTAACCAACACTATCTCTTTGCCCTGATTGGCAATATCGGCTACCTGTCGCACTATTTTTTCCAATTGAAATAAGTTAAGCTTGCCTGTAGAATGGGTCAAAGAACTGGTTCCTACTTTCACCACCAAGCGATTAGTTTGCTGCAGCCGTTTAACATAACTTTGGACCGCCATCAGTCCCCACCTTTCTCTAAGGCAGCTCAATAGTTGGCTTTTTCTGCGAACGGCGGTACAGCAGAAGATTGCGGCCAATTACCTGGACCAGCTCTGCCCCGGTCTGGACAGCCAAATTCTTACCTACTTCTTTGGGTTCTCTTCCACTGTTAGGCAGGATTCGTATCTTAATTAACTCTCTTGCTTCTAACGCTTCGTCAACCTGTTTGAGCAGGGCTTCGGTAATGCCGCCTTTGCCTACCTGAAGAATAGGATCAAGTCCGGTCCCCATAGCCCGCAAAAATCGTCTTTGTTTCCCGGTAAGCATAAGGTACACTAACTTAAAAAGTTAGTGTCGCACCTCCTTTAGGAAATACGCAGGATTATTATATCATATCTTATAATAAAATTTAAATAAAGAACCATATTACTGAAATTCAAACTCAACGTCTCCAATGCGAACCGTATCGCCTGGCTTGATTCCTTTAGCCCGCAAGGCGTCTTCCACTCCTATCCGAATCAGAAAATGCTGGAAACGCTTGACGGCAGCTTCATTTTCCAAATCGGTCATAGCCAGACGGCGCTCTATTTCTTTACCTTTAACTACAAATATTCCGTTCTCCTGCCTAACCTCAAATTCTTCCGCCCTCTCGACCTTAACCAAACGTCTGTGTTCATTTAATATTTCATGCTCAGGCTGCTCCTCTTCCAAGGTTTCCAAAAGTTCGGCTATACGGTATGTTAGCTGATCTATCCCTTCTCCCGTTGCGGCGGAAATAGGAAATATTTCGTAATTTTCCCCCAGTGCTCGCCTTAGACGCGCCAGGTTCTCTTCGGCACCAGGCAGATCCATTTTGTTGGCAGCAATAATCTGATAACGGCTGGCCAGTTCCGGTTTATACAACTGCAATTCACGATTAACGGTCTTATAATCCTCGATAAGATCCCTTCCCTCAACTTGAGCCGCGTCTAAAACATGTACTAGAAGGCGAGTACGTTCTACATGCCGTAAGAACTGATGCCCAAGACCTATTCCTGCATGAGCTCCCTCTACAAGACCTGGAATATCGGCAACCACAAAGCTTCTTTCATCATCAACCCGGACGACACCCAAATTGGGAACCAGGGTGGTAAAAGGATAGTCGGCGATCTTAGGACGGGCCGCTGAAATTCGCGAAATTAAGGTAGACTTGCCTACATTAGGAAACCCTATCAGCCCAACGTCGGCCAACAGTTTTAACTCTAACTCCAACCAACGCTCTTCGCCTGGTTCACCTTTTTCGGCAAAGGTCGGCACCCGGTTTCTTGAAGTAGCAAAACGGGCATTGCCCCTGCCTCCCCTTCCCCCTTTGGCTACTATAACTTTTTGACCGGGCTCTACCAGATCCGCTAAAACTTCTCCCGTATCCGCATCTCGAACCAGCGTTCCTAAAGGAACTCGAATAAGCAAATCTTCTCCATTTTTTCCATGTTTGTTCTTACCCTGACCGTGCCCGCCCCTCTCTGCTTTATAATGCCGCTTGTACTTGAAATCAACTAACGTACGTAAAGCAGGGTCAGCTTCTAAAATCACGTCACCGCCCCGGCCACCATCCCCACCGCTGGGGCCTCCTTCTGGAACATATTTCTCCCGACGAAAGGCGACTATACCGTTGCCCCCGTCGCCACCTTTGACATAAATTTTCGCTTTATCGTAGAACATATGGCATCCCCTTTATACCTTATATCATATTGCCTTTTTCTAGTATGGTCAGGTACTGCCTATCTATCCGGGCTTTCTAGGCAGTTCAACAGTAATCCGGCAACTTTCCCCTTTTATTTCTACAGAAAAATCGCAACCTGTACTAGACACCAAAGACTTCACCGGATCTATGCCTTCTTTCACCATTGCCAGCGACAGACCGGAGAAGGAAAGGCAATAGTCGAATACATAATTTTTATCGTCCTCTTTTATTGAAAGTGACAAGCTCTTGCTTTCCGTACCCTCCGCCAGCATCCGGATGAAAGAATTCCAGGTAACCTCTACCAGCTGATAAAGAGCATCACTCGGTATTCCCGGCTGGCGCATATCTGTTTCTGCCATTACAGTAGTCTTGATTTCTTTTTCCATTGCCTGCCTGACATAAGATAGTAGTAAAGCAACTAAAACCGGATCCGCCAATCGCATGACCGTGCCTGTACGTTGGATTTCCCTGGTTACTTCCTTTATGTACCCTAAAGCGCGGTCAGCCTTGTTTAATTGGAGCATTCCTTGAATTACTTGAAGTTGATTCAGGTAATCATGTTTCTGTATCCGCAACAGTTTAACCAAATTGGCAATAGCCAAATCCTTCCCAATACATGATTTCTCCATAAATTAACACTCCTTAAAGTTCACTCCATTCCCTGGTTAAGCTTTCCAACTGCCGTAATGGCTTTTTCAACCGCTTCTTGAGGCGAATGAGCAATAATTATATCCTCGATACACTTATCTTCTTTAAATAACTGCCAGGTATTGAGTCCTACCACTGGTTTCCCCATTTTCAGACCAAGCCCTATTTCCGATAGAGTCCCGTAACCACCGGATATGGCAATCAAAACATCGCAAGTTCTGGCTATAACGGCATTGCGAGCATCACCTAATCCTGTAGCAATAGCTATATGAAGGTAACAATTGCCTTCCTTCCGGTTGTTGCCAGGAAGTATACCTATAGCTATTCCTCCCGCTTCTCGTGCCCCTCTGGCTGCAGCTTCCATAACTCCACCCCGGCCGCCGCAGATAAGCACGGCTCCTCGGCGAGCAATTTCCCGTCCAACCTGACGTGCCGTCTCAGCTTCTTCCGGAGAACAGGTAGAAGCTCCAATAACTCCTATATAAATCATTTTTTCTCCCCCTGTTACAATAAACCCCCTGGCATCTACCAGGGGGGGTCGCTTAAATCGCTGCATATACACTGACCTGTTTCTTGTCTTTACCTTTTCGTTCAAACTTTACATAACCATCAATCAAAGCAAAAATAGTGTCGTCCTTTCCTATTCCAACATTATGCCCCGGATGAATCTTAGTACCCCTTTGTCTGACAATGATATTTCCAGCCTTCACCATCTGGCCCTCGTGCTTTTTAATTCCCAGTCTCTTGGCTTCACTATCTCGACCATTACGTGAGCTTCCCACACCTTTTTTGTGAGCAAACAACTGCAGGTTCATTTTAATCATTTTTTTCACCTCCTCTTTTAACCTGAAGATAGTCGCCGTATGCTTCCATGGTAGAAATTAATCCTAGATACATGGTTTCAAGAATCACATCAGCCTTTTCCCTTTCCGCGGGCAAGAGATTGGTCGGCAAGCGGCATTCCAGCAACCCGTCTTCAATATCCACTTCCACCGGTTGGGACAGGTAATTTTCAAGTCCAATCACTGCTGTTTGGGCCAAAACTGAAACAGCGGCACAAACAATATCTTGCCCATAAGGGCCATAATTGGCATGGCCTTTGATCCGAAAAGATGTGATTTGGTTTTTATTATTTTCTTCAAATTCTATTATAATCATTTTTCTATTTGAATCTTTTCTACCCGCACTTTAGAATACGGTTGCCGGTGCCCTTGCTTACGGCGATAATTCTTCTTAGGTTTATATTTGAAGACAATAATCTTTTTCCCCTTCCCGTGTTCTAATACTTTAAGGGTTACTTTTGCACCAGGAACTACCGGTGTACCTACCTGAAATTCATCTCCCTCTCCTACCGCCAAAACTTGATTAATTTCCAGTGTTTCTCCTTCCGGGACGTTTAATTTTTCGACTCTTAATACGTCTCCTTCCTTCACCCGGTACTGCTTACCACCTGTCTCAATGATAGCGTACAATTACATTACCTCCCCGTCTAAATACTCGCCAACGCCGGGCAGCTTTTACAGCTTTTTCAGCCCCCGTTGAGCGGTTTTAAAGACACACCTACAATCGTAAAGTCTATCATAACCGTCCTAAACTGTCAAGGTTAGTGGCTTTCGAATTTTAAAAAAAGAAACCCTTCCTGCTAAGCAGAAGGGTTTTTATACATGAACTATTTTTGTAGCCAGGGCATCATTTTACGCAACTCCGCACCCACTTTTTCAATGGGGTGTTCTTTGCCCTTTTTCGCCAGGCTATTAAACATAGGACGCCCCGCTCTGTTTTCTAAGATCCATTCCTTGGCAAACTTGCCGCTTTGAATTTCCGCCAACACCTTTTTCATTTCTTGTTTGGTCGCTTCATTTATGATGCGAGGACCTACCGTCATGTCTCCCCACTGAGCGGTATCACTTACCGAATAACGCATCATACTAATTCCACCTTCGTACATCAAATCAACAATCAGTTTCAACTCATGCAGGCATTCAAAATATGCAATTTCCGGCTGGTACCCCGCTTCCACTAGTGTTTCAAATCCCGCCATAATTAAATGGGACACTCCGCCGCAAAGTACCGTCTGTTCGCCGAATAAATCGGTTTCCGTTTCCTCTTTAAAAGTCGTTTCGATTACCCCAGCTCTAGTACAACCAATTCCCTTTGCATAAGCAAGGGCATAATCTTTTGCCTTACCGGAATAGTCCTGGTGAACGGCCAGCAATCCTGGTACCCCCATACCTTGTTGGTACATCCTACGCAATAGATGGCCCGGACTCTTAGGAGCAACTAAAATTACATCAATATTCTCCGGTGGAACAATCTGCGAATATACAATGTTAAAGCCATGGGAAAATACCAGTATGTCGCCCTCTTTTAAATTTTCTGCAATTTCCTGTTGATAAACCGTTCCCTGCACTTCATCAGGTACTAGAATTTGAATCACATCTGCTTGAGCGGCTGCCTCTGCCACCGTGGTAACTTCTAAACCGTCCGCCAGTGCCTGATCCCAGGACTTACTGCCCTTTCGCAAGCCTACTACTACATCCAAGCCACTGTCTTTCAAGTTTTGAGCCTGAGCATGGCCCTGGCTCCCATAGCCCATGACCGCAATCTTTTTACCCTTCAGCATCGATAAATCGGCATCGTGGTCGTAATACAACTTGGCCATTTACTAGTTCCTCCTTCTTAAATGTTTTATGTATTTAGTTAAGATTTTACATCATATTTCCAATTACCTGCAAGTTTTATCTCAATCTAATTCCGAAACTAATCGCGCTCTTGCCCAGGTGCGAAATACTTTAGTAACCTCTACCTCTACCTGCTGGCCGATCAAGGGAGCTGCTCCAGCCACATCCACTACGAATCCATGCACCCGGGCGATGCCATCATTTATATTGCTGGAATGAGGACTTTCTATTTTCACCTTCAGCCTCTGTCCGACTTCTACCGGTACGGCTAGTTTATCTATTTCTCCCTCATCATACAGAGGTTTGATCTGAACTTCTTCAATGTGAAGCGTTTCTTCACCCTTGATTAGCAACCGCTTATCAATCTTTTTTTCTAATTCCCTCAAATGGCTTCCACCCGGACCAATCAGAAGAGAAGCTACTGTTGGGTTGACTTCGACCAAAATCGCCGGTGCTTCCGTTTTCTGCGCCAGTTCTTTAATCTCTTTTTTCACCCGCAGGCTTACTGTCTCGTCCGATAGCACTTTCCCTTTTCCGTCACAATAAGGACAGTTCTTTAACAATACACTGTGTAACCCCTGCCGCGATTTTTTGCGGGTTAACTCCACCAACCCCAATTGGGTTAGGCCGAGAACATTGGTTTTTGTTTTGTCTTTGCGCAATTCTTCCTCCAGGGTTTTTAATACCATTTCCTGGTGGGCAGCGGACTCCATATCTATAAAATCAATAATAATAATTCCTCCTATATTGCGTAGACGCAGTTGCCGGGCAATTTCCACCGCTGCCTCCAGATTAGTTTTTAGGACTGTATCGGCCAAATTGGTGCTCCCTACAAACTTACCGGTGTTAACATCAATAGCTGTAAGAGCCTCCGTCTGGTCTATTACAATATAGCCGCCACATTTTAGCCAAACTTTTCTTTTCAAGGCCTGTTCTATCTGAGCAGTGACGTTATAAGCATTAAATAAATCCCTATTTTCCATCAAATGTACTTTGTTTTTTAAATGCGGGGCAATAATGTCTAAAATATCCATAACCTTCTCGTAAGCGTAACGGCTATTCAGAAGCAAACGGTCAACATTTTCGGTAAACAAATCCCTCAATATCCGCTGGAGCAGTCCCAGGTCTTTATGAATTAAGCTCGGAGCGGGACTGTGATGAGCCTTATTTTGTATCTTTTTCCACAAGGCAACGAGCGCTTCTACGTCGCTCTTCAGCGCATCGGTAGTCATCCCGTCGGCCACGGTACGGACGATTACTCCCATATTCTCCGGTTTTACTTTTTGGGCCAGTCCTTTAAGTCGTTCCCTTTCTGCCTCATCCTCTATACGCCGGGAAATACCTACGTAGTCAACCGTAGGCATCAGGACCACGTAGCGTCCCGGCAAAGTGACGCGAGTAGTAACCCGAGCGCCCTTGGTGCCAATAGGCTCCTTGGAAATCTGCACTATTACTTCTTGTCCGACTTTCAATACATCATCAATGGAAGGGACCGGTCGCCCTTCCATACCGCCCTCCGAGTTACCACGGGCCGGAAGGGCATCTTCTACGAACAGGAAGGCATTCTTATCCAGACCAATATCTACAAAAGCCGCCTGCATTCCCGGTAAAACATTTTCAACCTTACCTTTGTAAATGTTACCCACCAATCGCTGGTTAAGGGAACGTTCCAGGTAAATTTCTACTAACAGATGATTTTCTAACACTGCTACAGCAGTTTCGTCTTCATCAACCTGTATAAGGATCTCCTTATACATGCAGGTCATCTCCTCACAAATTCAGACTACCTCCATTGGAGATAGATAGTTATCTCCCTCTTTAACGTATAGGGCCTCCCGGTGGATGCTGAGAACAGACAATTGTGCCTTACCTTCCAGTTCCTGAGCGAGGGCATGCACCACTTCTTCAGGCCGAACGTTATCGCCGCTACCCGTTGCTACCTTCATGTGGACATTGAAACAGCGATTGACAAGACTGCCGGTTAGACAGTAAATCCCTTCTCTAATATTTTTACGTTTAACACCCTTTTTCGTCTCCCTTTCCACCGGAATATAATTCCGGGCCAATAAACTTTTTATCGCCTCTTCAAATTCTTTTTCTGTCAATAGCTTATCTACTTCGCCTCGGACCTGATAAACAGCACAGTTGATGACGGCCATTAATGCCGTAGCCTTTAAAGGAATTTCCTCAACTTTTCGTACGACTATTCCTTGCGGCAGCTGCTGCTGCAGCTTCTCTTTAAATTGCGACACTGGAATTCTACGTTTTAGTTCGACATCCATGTATTCCCGAGAACTAGTTATCCCAACAGCCAAGGCCGGCCCAAAGGATATTCGAGGATGGGGATGGAAACCCCGGGTGAAACTTAAGGGGATGGCTCCTCGTCTCATAGCCCTTTCGAATACTTTAAGCAGTTCCAAATGAGATAAAAATTTGGCTAGTTTTTCTTTAGTAAATTCTATTCTTAACCGCTGCATTTCTCGTGTCCCCACCCTTCTGAACGACAGCCACCCCAAACCGGGAGCAGATTCCACAACCGGGGCAGTTAACAAAACGGCAGTCTCCTGTAATTTCTCCTCGGAGGGCCTTCTGATGTTCCCGTATCAGGTACTTCTTGGTAACCCCTACGTCAATATGATCCCAAGGAAGAACTTCATCATATTTTATTTTCCTATGCGCATAAAACCCAGGGTCTACATTACATTCTTTAAAAGCATCAAGCCAGCTCTGAAAGCGGAAATGCTCCGTCCAGCTATCGAATTTACATCCTTTTCGCCAAGCAGCTTCCAGAACTTTTCCAAGCTGGCGGTCACCTTTGGCGAAAACGGCTTCCAGAAAGCTTACTTCTGCCGCATGCCAATTGTAAGTTATATGCCGGTCCCGGAGAAGTGATTTTAAGTAAGATTGCTTTTTCTTCAGCACCTCGATTTCATCTTGAGGTTCCCACTGTAACGGAGTGTGAGGTTTAGGAACAAAAGAAGAAACACTAACGGTAACTTTCACTCTCTTTCGGACACCCTGTTCTTTCAGTGTCTTTTGGCCCAATTCCACTACTTTCCGGGCCAATTCGGCAATCCCTTCCAGGTCCTTCTCCGTTTCGGTAGGCAACCCAATCATAAAGTAAAGTTTAATACTGGTCCAGCCGGCGCTAAAAGCTGCCTGGGCGGCTTCTAGGAGAGCTTCTTCAGTCACGCCTTTGTTAATCACATCGCGTAAACGCTGGGTTCCTGCCTCAGGAGCAAAAGTGAGCCCTGTCTTTCGGACCCGTTGAATTTCCTCAGCCAAACCTACCGAAAACGCATCTGCTCTAAGGGAAGGCAGAGAAATACCTACTCCCTGTTCCCCGTAAATATTAACCAGCCTATTTATCAAAGGTTCTATGCAACTGTAATCCGTCGTACTGAGAGAAGTAAGGGAAATTTCGTCATGTCCTGTCTTCCGCACCAGTTCTTCTGCTTGTTTTAAAAGCGTCTGTGGGCTTCTCTCCCTCACCGGTCGGTAAATTATACCGGCCTGGCAAAAACGACAGCCGCGAGTACAACCCCGCAAAACCTCCAGCATTATCCGGTCATGTACGATTTCCATGAACGGAACTATGGGATTTGTGGGAAAGTACGCTTTGTCCAGATCGGCTACCACTCTTTTTTTAATCCGTTTCGGAACCCCCGGCCGGTTAGGCTCAATTTTCTTGAACTTTCCCTCCTGATAAGTTACATCGTAAAAGGCCGGAACGTAGACACCGGGTATCTTGACTACTTCTTCCATAACTCGGTCCCGGTCAGCTCTCAGGCCGTTTTTCTTATTTTTCTTAATAACCGCCAGTACTTCAAGCAGTAGTTCCTCGCTTTCTCCCAAAAGAAAAATGTCAATAAAGTCCGCCAGTGGTTCTGGATTTAAAGCACATGGGCCTCCTGCTATGATCAAGGGATGTTTCGAAGTTCGGTCAATTGACCGCAACGGGATGCCTGCCAAGTTCAGCATATTGAGGACATTGGTGTAACTCATTTCATATTGGAGAGTAAATCCAACCACATCAAATTCGGACAAAGGACGGTAGGATTCCAAGGTAAACAAAGGCAAATTGTATTGGCGAAGCATTTCCTCCATATCCACCCAAGGAGCGAAAACCCGCTCCATGAGCATGTCCTTTTGCTCATTCACCAAGCCGTAGAGAATGCGGAGGCCTAAATGCGACATGCCTACCTCATAAACATCGGGAAAGGCAAAAGCCATCTTTACGGCTACATCGTCCCAAGGCTTATGTACTGCGTTCCACTCGGTCCCAAGATAGCGCGTCGGTTTTTCTACCTTTGGCAGAATCTTTTCCGTAACCCAATCCCTCATTTGTTACCCCCTCGATTTTTTACCGTTAGTATTGGAATAAATTGCCGCCGTTTATACCCGTTATTCTGCTTTGTTCTTTCGACAACCGCCTTATAATTTCCTTTAAATGTTATAGTTATAAAATTACCCTGAGGTTTCAGAGCAATCTAAAGAAATCCCTGAAATTATATTTTCGCACCGGTTCCTATTAGTAAAATTACCGGGTCAATAGGCCGATCATTCTTGCGCACTTCAAAATGTATATTGGTAAATTCTTTTTCTTCTGCCCATGATGTTTTGGCAATTATCTGCCCCTTTTTTACCCGGTCGCCGCGGCCTACCAATATTTCTCCCAGACCTGCATAAATAGTCTTGAGACCGTTCTCATGCATTATTTCTATCCGACGGCCCATAGCCGGATGGTTATCAACTTTAAGTACCCGTCCTGGCAAAACTGCTCTCACCGGAACCCCGACACGAGTTTTAATATCTATTCCCTGGTGAAAACGAGGGTGTCCTTTGACTTCCACCCAGCCAAAGGCGCGAACAGTCTCTCCTGAAACGGGCACGGGTATCATATCCTCATCCTTGTTTAAAGAAGTCATAACCTGGAACACTTTTTCTTCAAAGCTATCCTGCCACACTTTTCGGCTGGCCACCTGCTCGAACCAGGGCCCCCAGTCGGCTGCCGGTGAAGTCAAATAAAATTTCACCGCCCGTTGAAATTCTTTGAGTGCAGGATGTTCAATACCAAAGATAGTAAACACTATAAGGAAGAAAATGATTGTTCCTGCGATTCGCTTCAACCTTCGCCGGCTTAAAAACAAATTCAATCGCCATTTTTGTCTTCCCCCCCGCCCCCAATTATTTTTCACCGGTTACCCTCCCTGGACATGCAAGCTTTGTACTAGATATATTAATAAATCTATGGGAATATGACTGATAAAAAAAGAACCAACTTTCCGTTGGCTCAAAATCTAAAACACTATTTTCTGCCTTCGTAAATTCACGCTTAAAACGAGACCTAAGGCAAGCATATTGGTCAGCATGGAACTCCCTCCATAACTGAATAAGGGGAGAGGTAAACCGGTAATAGGCATCACGCCTATAGTCATGCCCACATTAACCAGGATGTGAAAAGCAAACATAGATACTACACCCGTCACCAGCAGAACACCGAAGACATCTTTAGCGTTTAAAGCAATTTTCATGGCCCGGTAAAGGAGGGAAAAATACAGCGACAGCAGAAAGACCGCTCCTATAAAACCGAATTCCTCGCCTACAACTGAAAAAATAAAATCCGTATGGTGTTCTGGTAAGAAGTTAAGTTGCACTTGAGAACCTCGGTTCCATCCCTTACCCCAAATATGGCCCGAGCCGATGGCTACCTGAGACTGAATAATATGGTAACCGGCACCGCGTCCCCCTTGCCCGTCATTATAGGGGTTCAAAAAAACCACTAAGCGCATCAATTGATAATCTTTTAACGGAATGGGTAAACCAAATTGATAGTGAAGAAATAAGGCCAACAAAATTACCGCTATACCGGCGGCTATTATACCAATCAGCAAAGCAGGCCGGGCCCCGGCTATATATAACATGCCAAACAGAATAGCCATCAGTACCAGAGAAGTCCCTAAATCGGGCTGCTTCATAATGAAAAGCATCGGAATACCTACATGGACAAAAGCCGGGAGAAGATCTCTTAAACGCTCTAATTTGCCTTTTCTCTGTTCAAGGAAATGAGCCAGAGTAACAATGAGTATTATTTTAGAAAATTCCGAAGGCTGGAAAAGAAAAGGGCCGAGCTGGATCCAGCGTTCCGCTCCCTTGGCCTCTTTTCCGATAAACAATACCGCCAGAAGCATTAATAGATTGGCTACATATAGAAACCGCGTATAGTTCACCAGTTGAGCATAATTTATCGCCGCCATTACTCCCGCCGCGAAAATTCCAAATATTATCCATACCAGTTGTTTCTTAACAAAATATAAAGGGTCGCTGGTTACGTTCGAGGAAGCACTAGTTAAAACTACCAGGCTGGCCGCTAAAATAAAAATGATGTTGCCTATGAACAAATAATCCAGATTGCGCAGCAATCTCCGCTCAAGCATCGGTCTCCCCTTCCGCTTTCATTATACTACAAGGGATCCCTTTTGCCTATTAACCAAAACTAACCTTTTTATAAGTAAAATACGGTTTTACAAAAAAAAATAACCTGTTCTAAGAAACAGGCCCTGTGAAGAAATTGCCCAAAGCTTAATTGTTGGGACTTCGTTTTAAGCGAATAACAGGTATATTTGCTACCAGTGCCACTGAATCCGCTTCCCGGTTAAGACTGACTTCCAACGACTTTTCATCTATTTCCATATAGTTGGAAATAACTTTTATCAAATCCTCTTTTAATGCTTCCAGAATATGCGGAGACATACTAGTGCGGTCATGTACCAAAACCAACCGTAACCGTTCCTTTGCAACTTGTTTGCTGGAATTAGCTGTATCCCGTCCAAAAAAGCGCTGCAGGAATTCAAGCAACATCTTCGCCCCCTCTCATCAAATTATCATTTCATGCCGATCAGCTTTTTCAAACGAGCCATAAAACCTTGCTCTGCTTCAAGATTCATCAAGGGCACCTGTTCCCCTTTAATCCGTCGGGCAATATTGCGATAAGCCTGACCTGCTCGAGAATGATTGTCCAAAACTGCCGGCTCTCCCCGGTTGGTAGAAACAACAATGGTCTCGTCCTCTGGAACAACCCCCAAGAGATCTACAGCCAGAATTTCTATCATATCATCGATATCCATCATATCACCTTTTTTAACCATATCTGGACGTATACGGTTGATGATTAACTTGGGGTTCCGTAGTTCTGCAGCTTCCAGAAGGCCAATAATACGATCGGCATCTCTCACCGCTGAAACTTCAGGCGTAGTAACTACAATAGCTTCTTCCGCTCCGGCTATAGCATTTTTGAATCCCTGCTCAATACCAGCCGGACAGTCAATAATCACGTAGTCGAATTCCTCCCGCAATGCTTGACAAAGTTCTTTCATCTGGTCCGCCGTAACCGCCGTTTTATCTTTGGTTTGAGCCGCCGGAAGTAAAAACAGATTTTCATCAAATCTCTTGTCCTTAATTAGCGCCTGTTTCAACCGGCAGTGACCGTTAACCACATCGACCAGATCATAAACTATACGGTTTTCCAGCCCTAAAACAACATCCAAATTTCTTAACCCGATATCGGTATCAACTAAAACTACCTTCTCCCCTAAACTGGCCAAACCGGTACCGATATTGGCCGTGGTAGTGGTTTTGCCTACGCCACCTTTGCCTGACGTGATCACTATTACTTTGCCCATGCAGGTTCCTCCTCTTACTCTTAATTTAGATCGAGTAATTTATCCTGATTGCCGTTCGCCGCCAGGGAAGTATCTTTCTATTACGACGTTTCCGCCTTTAATCCTTGCCACCTCCGGTTGCGTTGGTTCTAATTTTTCTTCTCCATCGGGCGCTCGGGTAATATGATTGGCTATGCGCAACTGAGTTGGTTTCAACCGGAAAGCGATAACCATCGCTCTTTCGTTACCTGCTGCACCGGCATGAGCCATACCCCTGAGCGAGCCCATCACCACGATATTACCTGCTGCCACTACTTCTGCTCCCGGGTTAACATCTCCCATTATGACCACATGTCCCGGATAATGGATACTCTGACCGGAGCGCAGAGTACGCTGAACCAAAATAGTATCGTATTCTGTAACATAATCTTCAGTCCTGATTTCATAGGATTCTTTTTTGACAGATAGTCCTCCTAATTCCTGTTGCCCGTATAACTCTTTCACCTCAATCTCCTCCCAAGGAGCTACTCGCCAACCCTTAATAACTTTCCTTTATTACCTAAAACGGGAAAAATTAACTATTAGAAAGTTCTACGCAAACCTTTTAAATCCTGCTCCCGGCGTCAAAAAGTCCGGATCGTCAATGATCCGGATTTATTCGGAAACAACATCAGAGGTCATTACATTTTCTTCTAACTGCAATCCAAAATACTCGGCAAAAACCGCCCGGGCAACTTTTCCTGCTGAGCTGCTACCGTTTCCCCCGTATTCAATTATTCCAGCGAACGCAATTTCAGGAGCATCAGCCGGAGCAAAAGCTATAAATAAACCATGGAAATCTTTTTTCGGATCATCGCCCGAGCGCCCGGTCTGAGCCGTCCCTGTCTTGGCTGCCACAGCCAGTTCTGGTGGAAAATCCTTAAACAGGAAATAAGCTGTTCCCCCCGGTTCTGTCACAGCGCGCATGCCGCGTCGTACATGAGCCATGGTTTCCGGAGATACAGAAACCTGTCCCAACAGTTCAGGTTCAAAAGTTTTGATAACCTTCCCCTCCGGAGAAACTATTTGATGCACTAAATACGGCCTCCACCGATTGCCACCATTGGCCAAAGTGGCTACATAATTGGCCAGTTGGATAACAGTATAACTGTTGGCCCCTTGTCCGATAGCTGTATTAAAGGTATCGTAGGGGTGCCATTTTTTTTCCCAATTCAACTGAATCTGATATTCCAAATTCAGTTGCCGCATTCTCTGCTCTTGTTCCTCCAAAATTCTGTCCCGCTCCTCATAGGTAGTTGCCTGCATTAATTTTTGAGTGTATACTTCTTCTAATTTTTTTCTTCGTTCTTGAAAACGTTGTTGAATAGTACGGGCAACTACTTCTTCCTTCCATTGCGGGCTGGGCAAAATTCCTGCCTCTTCACCTAATATTCCCTGGACACCTGTCTTGCT
This sequence comes from Calderihabitans maritimus, assembly GCF_002207765.1. Lineage (NCBI taxonomy): Bacteria > Bacillati > Bacillota > Clostridia > Neomoorellales > Calderihabitantaceae > Calderihabitans > Calderihabitans maritimus. Next base: position 22,154 of record NZ_BDGJ01000126.1, on the reverse strand, counting down.
ACCTAACCCGAATTCTTGGGCCACTTGAACAATCTTATCAATACCCGTACGATATCCGGCCTCCTGAAAATAAGTGTTACAGGATACAGCGATAGCCTGGTACAAATTAACTATCCCGTGGGGTTTCCAGCATTTAATATAAGGGGGACGCCAGTAACGTCCGGTACAGTTGACGGTAAAAGAAGGATCAAGGCCCGCTTCCAGGGCAGCCATAGCAGTAATTGGTTTGAAAGTGGACCCTGGAGGGTAAGTCCCCTGGACGACACGGTTAAAAGCCGGCCTTAATTTAGGATCGTTATAGTAACTCTTCTTCTCCTGGTACGAACCATCTACAAAATCATTAGGATTCATTTCCGGCTTGCTGGCCATGGCTAAAATAGCCCCAGTACGAACATCTAACACCACGGCAGCTCCCGCACCAGCCTTGGGATTCTCCTCTTTTATATCGGCAATAACCTCATCCATAGCGTCTTCCAGAACCCGCTGGAGATCAATATCTAAAGTCAAAATCAGACTATCTCCGGGGACCGGGGCTATGGCACCGGGCAATTCCCGTACAATCTGATCTCTAACATTAACTTCCACCTGTCGGAACCCTTTTCTTCCTCTCAGGCCGATTATTCTCGGTTCATCTTTCCACAATTCAAATACTTTTTCCAGCCCCGTCTTACCTATTTTATCGTTTAACTCGTAATTGTACTCACGGTAGGTCTCCAGTTCCTGTTCATTTATCTGGCCGATGAAACCCAAAATGTGACCGGCCAACGAACCGTTAGGATAATAGCGCATGGGTGCTGCTTCAATAATGACTCCCGGTAACTCAGCCCTGCGTTCCTCTATGCGGGTTATAACTTCCCAAGCCTCGGTTCCCCAAGGTATCCGCTTTATTTCCACCGGTTCATAGCGGGGACGGTGTTCCTTCACCTTTGCCTTCACCGTTTCTACGGTAATCTTGGGATCATTGAGTATCTCTACCAGCCTTCTTATCACTTCTTCCTGTTCTTCTCCTCGAAGGCTGCTGGAAATGGAAACCGAAAAAACCGGTTTGCTGGTAGCCAATACCTGCCCATTCCGATCCAATATATCCCCTCGTCGAGCTGGAATTCGTAGCGAGCGTATCCGATTTTCTCTTGATTGCATTTCAAATTCTTGGGCTTGTACTACCTGCAAAAAAAACAAACGGGCTACCAGAAATATAAACATCAAAATTATCAAAATTAGGTAAACCGTAAGTTTTCTTTCTATTGCTTTATCAGCCATAAATTTTTCCCCTTTTATCATTTGGTGTTAAGACCTTTCAGCCATCCCCGGGTAGCCGAAGCGTAAAATTTCCCATAAAGGATAAGCCCCAGAAAACTGTTATATAAAGCCTGACCCAGTAAGTAATAGCCCCCGGGAAATTCTACCCTTGCGCTCACCAAACTCCGTAGCAACAGGCAAAGGGTTTCGTTTACAACCGTAGCTAAAAAAAGAGCTACAAATGGAACCAACAAGTTGTCTTTATAAAACTTTTTTTCTCCCAGGCCAATGAGATACCCGGTGAATGCCCGGACCAAGGCATTTAAGCCAATATATCTGCCTATTACAAGATCTTCCATCAAGCCGTAAATAACTCCTATGTAAGTTCCGGTCTTTGATCCATAAAAAATGGCCATAAACACTATTATAAGCAATAGAATATCCGGCTTAGCACCAAAGACAGCTAAGTAATTAAGCAGCGAAGTTTCTAAAACTATAGACACGACACCCAGAACAATTAACAAAATCACTCGCACCTTTAGTCTCCTTCGTACACCCTGTTGATAATCATAACTTCCTCCAGGCGGTCAAAATCTACAAAGGGGCGAACCATGGCCTTTTTCATCAACTGATTAGGCAAAGGTATAACCTCGGTCACATACCCGATTCTCAGTCCCTTGGGGAAGATGCCCCCCAGCCCTGAAGTTATTACCGTCTGGTTGGGCCGAACGGGAGCATCAAAAGGTAGATGAATCATTTGCAGCATTCCGCTGTCATCTCCCAAACCCTCTACAACTCCCGGTGTCCGGGTAAGTTGGATCATAGCTCCAACTGCTCCTTCTCGATCCAGCAACAGCAGGACCTCCGCCGTATTTTGACTGACTGCTACCACCCGACCTACCAGCCCCTGATAAGTTACGACCGGCATATCCTTAGTTACTCCGTCTCGCAGCCCCCGGTCAACGGTGATCGTATGGTACCATTTCTTTAATTCCCGACCAATGACCCGCGCACTGATATAATCAAACTGCCGGCTGGAAGTTTCCTTTAATTTCAGCAGTTCCCTCAACCGAATATTTTCCAAACGGTATTCCTGCAGACGGGAGTTTAAAATTCGCAGTTGGCCAATTTCCTTCTTCAGCCGCTGGTTTTCCAATTCCAAGGCTTTAACCCGTTTGAAATAAACAAAGAACTCGTTAATCTTGTGGGAAACAGTCGTAGCCCCGCTTTGCAGCGGGGCTAATAAATCTCGGACCAAAACCTCGACGTAAGTCAAAGCAGGTCGTTCTACAGAAGTCCATCTCATGATTGAAAAAACCAGTATTATCAGTAGTACTCCTGCCAACAGATTTCTCATCGAACTAAAACGGGGCAAATAGACCACGCCTTTCTATCCCCATTTACGAGCAGTAGGGATTAACACCTTCCTCAAAACTTCAATATTTTCCAACGCCTTACCGGTTCCATTGGCTACGGCAGCTAAAGGGTCTTCCGCCAGATGTACTGGCATACCCGTTACTTCACTTACCAGCCGATCCAACCCCCATAGCAAAGAGCCTCCTCCAGCCATAACAATACCTCTATCCATAATATCAGCCGCCAGTTCAGGGGGGGTTTTCTCCAAACATATCTTGATGGCATCTAAGATACTAGTAACAGGTTCAGACAAGGCCTCTTTAACTTCTTCCGCCGTTATGCTGATAGTCTTGGGTAAGCCTGTAACCAAGTCTCTCCCTCTAACCTCATAAGTTTTATGCCTTCTTTCTTGATCTGCTTCCGAATCTCCAAAAAAGGCTGCTCCGATAGTTATCTTTATTTCCTCCGCAGTTCTCTCTCCTATCATCAAATTATAAGTTCGTTTTATATGCTGAACTATAGCTTCATCCATTTCATCGCCGCCAATTCGAATTGACTTGCTGGTCACAATGCCGCCCAAAGAGATGATAGCAACCTCTGTTGTACCACCACCTATGTCTACTACCATATTCCCCGTGGGTTCATGAACAGGCAGACCGGCCCCGATAGCCGCAGCCATGGGCTCTTCAATTAAATATGCTTCCTTGGCTCCTGCCTGACGGGCAGCTTCCCGTACCGCCCGCTCTTCTACCGCCGTAACCCCGGTAGGTACGCATACCACTACCCGAGGCTTAAATAAGAAGGTTCTACGGCGTAAAGCTTTATTAATAAAATAGCGCAACATGCTTTGGGTTATGTCAAAATCGGCAATTACGCCGTCCTTCATAGGACGAATAGCGACAATATTCCCCGGGGTCCTTCCGATCATGCGTTTTGCTTCTTCTCCTACGGCAAGTACTTCATGAGTATCCTGCCGGATAGCAACTACTGAAGGTTCTTGCAAAACTATTCCCTTGCCCTTAACATGTACTAAAGTATTGGCTGTACCTAAATCTATTCCCAAATCTTTAGCAAAAATCATGTCCGTTTTTCCTCCTCATGTCCTATACCAACATTATATTACAGCGACAAAATTCCTAGCAAGGGAAACATTTTCCGCCCCACAACCCTTAAATTAAGCCTTTTTCTTTCATGCTCAGATATTTTCCGTCCCCGATAATCACATGATCAAGAACCTTGATACCCAAAATTTGGCCCGCTTCCGCCAAACGGCGAGTGACGTCAATATCCTCTTGACTGGGAGTGGGATCACCGCTGGGATGATTATGGACCAATACCAGAGCAGCAGCACTGCGTCGGATAGCCTCTTTAAAAAGTTCCCGGGGATGAACAATCGAAGAATTGAGGCTGCCTACAGATACAGTGTCCATGGCAATAACCTGATTCTTGGTGTTTAAAGAAATAGCTCGAAAATGCTCTCGGTCAAGATAGCGCATTTCTTCCATAACCAGCCTGATTACATCTTCGGGAGAACGTATACACGGTCTTAACTCCGAACTAGAAGTAGCTAGCCTTCGCCCCAGCTCTACCGCTGCTTTGATCTGGGCCGCTTTCGCCAATCCCATTCCCTTAATACTGCTGAGTTCTTCGATGGAAGCTTCGACCAAATAGCGGAGGCCGTTCGGCCTACAGAGTAATTTCTGAGCCAAATCCAAAGCAGTCTCTCGGGCAGATCCGGTGCGGATTAAAATGGCCAGCAGTTCGGCATTAGAAAGGGCCTGCGGACCTACCTGTAGCATACGTTCTCTGGGACGCAACTCCTCCGGCAATTCTTTTATAGTCAACCGATAATCCAATTCCTCGACCATCAGCTTCCCTCCGTCTATTTTAAAACATAAACTCCGAATTTTTTAAATTCCTCTACCAGTCGCCCTAAGGGTAACCCTACTACGTTAAAATAACATCCTTCAATCTTCTCTACCAACGCCGCACCCAAACCCTGTATCCCATAGCCTCCCGCTTTATCCATCGGTTCTCCAGAAGCTACATATGCCCAAATTTCTCTTTCCGTAAGGGGTTTGAAAAAAACTCTGGTAGTAACATGAAAAATTGATTTTTTGCGGCTCTCCAAATGTATTAAAGCCACTCCGGTGATAACCTCATGCATGTCTCCCTGCAGTTGCAACAACATTCTTGCCGCCTCCTCCTTGGTACGGGGTTTACCCAGAACAGTACCCCGGTGTACCACCAGAGTGTCTGCCCCCAAAACCAGACTATCACGTAGCTGTTCACCGACCGATAAAGCCTTAGCCATAGCCAGTTGACATGCCAATTCTGACGGCGTTCCGAGCAATTCTTTATCCTCGGTCACATGGCTCGGCATTACTCTAAAATCAAGGCCGATTTGCTTTAAAAGCTCCTGCCGGCGTGGGGAAGCCGAAGCTAGAACTATCTGCAAGATAATTCCCGGGTTAACCGGGTGCACCTCCTTTCCTAAGGTAAGCTACCCTAGTAGCTATCGTTTCCTTATGGCATAACAAAATTCCTGCCTTTGGGTGCTACTTATAAAAAAAGCGCCCCCCACGGCGCCATTGTTAATAATATTTTCGACGATAGCTCAAATTGAAAGTAAGTATTTCCAAGTTCACCGACAGGTCAACATTTCTTAATTCTACTTCTGCAGGTACATTAAGAACCTTAGGAGCAAAATTCAAAATCGCTTTAACCCCCGCTTCTACCAAGAGATTGGACACTTCCTGGGCATGATCGGCGGGAACAGCTATGATGCCAATTTTCACGTCTTCTTCCTCAACTACCTCCTTCAACCGGCTCATGGGGTATACTTCCACGTTGTTCAACCGGTGGCCTATTTTGTTAGGATCATTATCAAAAATACCAACTATATTGAAACCCCGTTCCCTGAAACCGGCATACATACAGAGAGCCGTACCCAAATTTCCTGCTCCTACAATAATAACCGGCCACTGATAGTTTAGTCCCAGTATTTTCATAATATGGCGATGAAGATCCTTAACATTATAACCCACTCCGCGAGTACCAAACTCCCCGAAGTAGGCTAAGTCTTTCCGTACTTGCGCCGGACTTACACCTACTCCCTCGGCTATGTCGTTAGAAGAAACAGTAACAACGCCCCGGCGGTCCAATTGTGAAAGATAACGCGAGTACACAGATAGGCGCATTATAGCTGCTTCCGGTATTTTAAGCGTCTTCACAGGAATTCCTCCCCTACTCAATTTTCCTCCTCGATTTCTTCCTCAACTACCCCAGGCTGCTTCTGACATTAGCTCCCAAATTCTACAAAATACTACAAGAGCCTTTCCTAAATAAGTACGATAAATACCAGCAAAATCCTCTTTTTCTCATGAAATTTCTTACAACCGGATATTACTACCCTTTCCTAAATTTCTCAACAAATATTCTCTCGCTTCTGCCACCATGTAAAAGGAACCGGTAATACAAATCAGATCTTCCGGCAGAGCCAACTGTAAGGCTCTATCAACGGCCTCCGTTATCGAGGGAAACATGTAAACGTCCCGGACTATCTTCTTTACCTCCTCAGCCAGGTATTCCCAGTCCCCCGCCCGGGGGCTGTTAGGCCTCGTGACCACCACCGCCTGCGCCAACGGTGCCAGTAAACCTATCACCTTTTCCCTCTCTTTGTCAGCTAGCATACCCATAACCAATATTAAACGACGGTATGGAAAAAGTTCGGTCAAGGCCCGGCGCAGGGATAAAGCGCCGTCGACATTATGGGCAGCGTCAATCAAAATCAATGGGGTTCTGCTTAAGATCTCCAACCGAGCTGGCCAGGAGGTCTTAGCCAGTCCGGATTTAATAGCTCGTTCGGAAATAACAATATGATGAAATCCCAGCGCTTCCAGGGCGGCTATCGCTGTAGCTGCATTAGTCAATTGGTGCCTTCCCAAAAGAGGTATAAAAAGGTCCCGGTACTCCTGTCGCATCCCCCGGACATGAAAGCGCTGCCCGGTTAAATTGCATTCAATTTCTTCCAAGGTAACCTCTTTACCGACCCGAATGAGCCGGGCCTCTTTTTCCCGACAGACATCGCTGATAACCTTTAGGGCTTCCTTATTCTCGGCTGCCGTCACTACATATCCTTTCTCCTTGATAATACCTGCCTTAACCCGCGCAATCTCTTCTATCGTACTGCCTAGATAATCCATATGATCCATCCCAACGTTGGTAATGACACTCACTAAAGGGACCACTACATTGGTGGAATCTATAGCTCCCCCTAGCCCTACTTCAAGTACCACAAAATCCACTTTTTCTTCAAAAAAGTACAGAAAACCAAGGGCAGTAATAACTTCAAATTCCGTCGGGTGTTCGTGCCCTTCCACCACCATCCGGTCCAGAAGAGGTCTAAGCCTGGTTATAATCTCGGCAAACCTTTCGGGAGCAATTTGCACTCCGTTAATCTGGACTCGCTCGCAATAAGAATGTAGGTGTGGAGAGGTGAAGGTGCCTACCCGGTAGCCTTCTTCTTCCAATACTTTGGCAATCATAGCTACGGTAGACCCCTTCCCGTTGGTTCCTCCTACATGAATTACTCTTAAACTTTTATGAGGATCTCCTAACATATACAGTAAATGTTTTATGCGATCAAGACCAAAATTAAAACCAAATTTAGTAAGATGCTGTAAGTACTCTAAGGACTCCCGGTAGTTCAATGCTTTTTCCCTCTCCCTTTAGGTTCTAACCCTTCAACATGCTTAACCGCTGTTCGAGTATCTGTTGTTTTCTTTCAAATTCTAGTTTCTTAGCTTTTTCTTTGTCAACTATCTCCCGCGGCGCCTTGGACAGGAAACCTTCGTTGCTTAACTTCTTCTTAACTCTTTCCAATTCCTGTTTCACTTCTGCCAACTCTTTCTCTAAACGTTCTACCTCCCGGTCTATATCGATAAGCCCTTCCAGAGGCATGAAGATTTCTATCCCGTTTTCAACCGCAGTAGCAGCTTTTGCTGGTTTTTCCTCTATCCTCTCCCGGAGGGTTACCGGCGCAGCGTTGGCTAAGTTCTTTAGATAGCTCATACCCTCCTCCAATATTTTCAAGGCCTCTGCGCTGTTAGCTGCCAAGATCACTTCTGCCTGCCGGTTCGGCGGCACGTTCATTTCACTGCGGAGATTTCGCACGGCACGAATTACGTTCATGAGCAGTTCCATTTTCTGCTCCGCTTCTCTGTCCTCCCTCTCAGGCTCGTCTTCAGGCCAAGATGCTATCATAATGCTCTCTCGATCTTGAGGTAGGTGGTGCCAAATTTCTTCCGTAATGAACGGCATGAAGGGATGAAGAAGTCTCATAGTCCCGCCTAAAACATAATTAAGTACATACTGCGCAGTTCTCCTGGATTCCGGGCTTTCCTTACCGTACAAGCGGGGTTTAATCAGTTCTATATACCAGTCACAAAACTCAGTCCAGATAAATTCGTAGAGAATGCGGGCAGCTTCCCCTAGTTCATACTTTTCCAAAAGACGCGTCACTTCTTTGACCGTCCTAGAATAACGACTTAAAATCCAGCGGTCCGCCAAGGTATATTCCCGGGATACTTCTTCTGGTTCTTCATAGTCGCTAAGGTTCATAACGGCAAAGCGGGAGGCATTCCAAATTTTATTGCAGAAGTTGCGAACTCCTTCCAGTCTTTCAAAATGGAAGCGCAAATCATTGCCCGGAGTATTACCCGTAACCAGCATGAAACGCAGCGTGTCCGCCCCGTACTGGTCAATAACTTCAATAGGGTCGACACCGTTACCTAACGACTTGCTCATCTTACGTCCCTGAGCGTCAAGCACCAGCCCGTGAATAAATACCTCCCGGAAGGGTACCTCTTTCATAAATTCCAGGGACATAAAAATCATCCGGGCCACCCAGAAAAAGATTATGTCCCTCCCTGTTACCAGAACGTTGGTAGGGTAGAAATAGTTTAACTCGGGAGTTCTTTCAGGCCAACCCAAAGTAGAAAAAGGCCATAGAGCAGAGCTGAACCAGGTATCCAAAACGTCAGGGTCCTGTACTAATTCCGAACTGCCACATTTAGAACACTTATCAGGATCTACGGTTTCACAAATAATTTCTCCGCACTCCTGGCAGTACCATACGGGGATACGGTGACCCCACCACAATTGGCGCGATATGCACCAGTCTCGGATATTCTCCATCCAGTTAAGGTAAATTTTGGTGAAACGTTCCGGCACAAAACGTATTCTTCCTTCTTTTACCGCCCGGATAGCCGGTTCTGCCAGCGGTTTCATCTTGACAAACCATTGTTCCGAAACCAGCGGTTCGATAATTGTATCGCAACGGTAACACTGTCCTACTGCGTGGCTATAATCTTCCACATTGACCAAGAAACCTTCTTCTTTAAGCTGTTCCAGCAGCTGCTTGCGGCATTCATAGCGCTCCATCCCCTGGTACTTGCCGGCTTCTTTCGTCATGCGGGCATTCTTATCAATCACCACGACAAAAGGTAAGTTGTGCCTTAAGGCAATTTCAAAGTCGTTAGGATCATGGGCCGGCGTAATCTTAACTGCACCGGAACCGAATTCCGGATCCACGTACTCATCAGCAATAATGGGGATTTCCCGGCCGACCACTGGCAATATAACAGAACGACCAATCAGGTGTTGGTACCTTTCATCCTCCGGGTGAACGGCAACGGCTGTATCCCCCAGCATAGTTTCCGGACGGGTAGTAGCAACTACAATGTATTCATCACTGTCTTTTACCGGGTAACGAATATGCCAGAGATTGCCTTCCCGCTCCTGGTGTTCCACTTCAATGTCCGAAATAGTAGTTTGGCATTTCGGACACCAGTTAATAATATAATTGCCCCGGTAAATCAATCCTTTTTTATACAAACGCACAAAAACTTCTCGTACCGCTCGGGAACAGCCTTCGTCCATGGTGAACCTTTCGCGACTCCAGTCGCAAGAAGATCCCAGCAGGCGCAATTGGCTGGTGATTTTATTTCCGTACTGGTGTTTCCAGTCCCAAACTCTTTCCAGAAACTTTTCCCGGCCTAAATCATATTTGCTTAATCCTTCTTTGGCTAACTCCTCTTCCACTCGGGCCTGGGTGGCAATTCCTGCGTGGTCAGTTCCCGGCACCCACAAGGCGTTGTATCCCTGCATCCGCCTCCAGCGAATTAAAATATCCTGCAACGTATTGTCCAGAGCATGTCCCAAGTGCAGGGAACCGGTAACGTTAGGTGGCGGCATCACGATGCAAAAAGGCTCTTTCTCCTCATCTACCGGAGCATAAAAGTAATTCCGTTCATTCCAGTAGTGATACCATTTCTCTTCTACTTTTTTCGGGTCATAGGTTTTCGAAATTTCCTGCACTACTTTCTACCCCCCATTTCAGCCTCTGTATCTTTTCAACCAAAAAATAAAAGCTTCTTCCCCCCTAAGGACGGAAGAAGCTCTTCCGTGGTACCACCCTAGTTTCCTACGCATACGATCGAACCGAAGGCGTAGGACTCTCTAAAGCTATAACGGGCTACCCGGTTAAGCTTACTGTACCTTTCAGCTTAACGACTCCGGGGCGACCTTCTCCTGGAACCATTTCCTGAGAAACCTCTCAGCCTACGAGTTTCTCTCTCTGTTGGGGGTATCCAGGATACTCCTCCCCTTCAACGCCTTAAATTTTAGGGACTTTATTACAATATCGTCAATTATTAATTTATTAAATATAATACTCTGCCCGTACTATTTCTGTCAACCTCATTGACATTTGTTGGCGAACTATACGAAGTAAAGTATCTTCGCTTTTGGAAAGACTCTAGTTATTTGACTTGAGAAATAATCTTTGAGTTCAGTCATGTCATCGTCCATATAAATATATTTTCCGTAGCCGAACTGCCCGAACTTAAACTTTCGCTTACTTTCATCTAAAGGCACTTCCGTTCTCGGGTATACCTGCCGGATTATAGTCTTGGCCCGGGGAGTAAAGCGGTGAGTAATGAGTTCAAACGTAAGCGAGGTATCTCTTGGCATATATTCCTTCAGCATTTCAAACAACTTTCCATATTCCTCGCGCCACCTATCAAAAATCATAATTGGTCCGATCAGAAACCCTGTAGGGTAGCCAGCTTCCATTACTTTTCTAGCCGCTTCAAGCCTTTCTCGATTGGAAGGAACTAACTTTTCAAACCGTTCGACTACATAATCACAATTTATACTGAATCTAATTTCAGTATGGCCTTTATGTTCTACCCCCAGCAGGCTGTCTATGTCAATAAATTTAGTTACAAAGCGAAACCGCGCCTCTTCAAAGCGGGCAAAGTACTCTATCGCCTTTTGAAGAGAACCGGTCCATCTTTCAACGGCTACAGGATCGGAAGTAGCAGCACCTTCAAAAAGGGTAAGTTCCGGTTTTCTCTCCTTAATGTATTGTTCAGCCCGGGCAAAAATTTCTTCCAAGTTCACATAGACCTTTATAAACGGTCTCCGCCCGAGATTTGTGTTCAAATAACAATATTCACATATTCCTGGGCAGCCGGAAACTAGGGGGAGTTGGTAATGAGCCGACGGCCTACACGTTTGAAATTCTCGCCTTCGCCAGACTGTAACAACCATAGTTTGTTTAGCAAAGAAAAAGTCTTTGGTAAAAGAACCACGAGATATAACAGGAACCTTTTTATCGAACAATCTTATCTGGATACCTTCTTTTTGCAAGCACTTCATCAATCTACTACCCATAGGATACTCAAGGGCTTGCCGGTTCATAAGGACCAATTTGGGAACAAAATAAAGCATGAGTTTTTCACCCCATGCTTTATTTTCTCCTAAACAATAAAAATACAAACCAGGATGCCTAAATTTATCAACCCTTAAGATAAGTGATTTTCAGTTGAAACGATTTGTTTTTCCAGCAGGAAAGCCATAAGCAGTTTACTGGTGTTTCCGGTTATCTTCAAGCAGTGGCGCAAATGCTCTTTAGTATCATATTCATAAGGGTTCAAAACCCGACAGCAGGTTTTCCCAAAATTTTCTTTAAACCGGTCATGAAACTCCCGGGATAATTCATAAATTGCATCCCGCCCCGCCATATCTGTAGAAGTCCGGCCTCTCAGCAATCCCAGTACCACAACCGAACCGGTGAGAGCTCCGCAACTGCAACCGGCATGGCCCAGCCCTCCGCCTAAACCAGAAGCCAGTTTCACCAGGTTAGCATCCAATTCAGGCATCAAGAGCTCCCTAAAGGTTAAAAAGATAGATTCGGCGCAATTATATCCCTCTCTGAAATAGTTTCCAGCTTTATTTCGGGCTTCCATAATTAGAGTTTCACTCATATTCTCTCGCCTCCCTGTCTTAAAACTTACTACACCGATCCTGTTAGCGAGGAAGTTCGTTGGGTAATTTCTCTTAATATCTTTCTGGAAGCAGCGTAAGGATCGACCTTTCTTTCAACTACCTGGCTGAGCAGGTCCTCAAACTCGCCGGCAACCTTGAAACGTTCGGTTATCAGTTTTTTCAATTCTTCCAAAACAATTTCTATTACTTCGGAACGCATACGGTTTTCCCTCAGTTCTCGCAATTTCCCGCTCTCCTCTAAGTACTTCCGGTGAGACTGAACCGCGTCATATAATTCTCTAATTCCTTTTCCGTAAAGGGAAATCACAGGTACTACCGGAGGCCGCCACTCAGGGTCATTATCTAAATCTAACATGGATTCCACTTCCGTAATGGTTCTCTGAGCTCCCTCCAGGTCGGCCTTGTTAACTACAAAGATATCGGCAATCTCCATTATGCCCGCCTTTAAAGTTTGAATAATATCTCCCGCTCCGGGAGTTAACACCACGATGGTAGTATCCGCCGCATTCATTATGTCGAGTTCCGATTGTCCCACTCCTACAGTTTCCACCAAAATGATGTCTTTTCCGGCCGCATCTAAAATCTTGATTGCTTCTTTGGTAGCCCGAGAAAGCCCTCCCAAACTTCCTCTAGTTCCCATACTGCGGATGAACACTCCATCGTCAAGCACATGAGACTGCATCCGGATGCGGTCTCCTAACAAAGCTCCTCCACTGAACGGGCTGGTGGGATCAACAGCTATTACCCCTACCGTTAAACCTCTTTTCCTCAACTCTCCTGTGAACTGGTCCACCAGCGAGCTCTTGCCTGCGCCGGGGGAGCCGGTAACACCAATAACATAAGCCTTCCCAGTGTAGGCATAAAGTTGTCCTAATAAACTCTCTTTACTCTCCGCTCCATTCTCTACCAAGGTAATTGCTTTAGCAATGGCCCGGCGATGACCTGCTAATACTTCTTCAACCAAGTTCACCAAAATTACACCACCTGTTATCAATCTTCTTCGTTAAAATATTCAATTAAAATTATTAATGATTTTACTTTCGCTGTAGAATTTAATTTTCCTTTTTTTCAGAAAAATTTTAATTATTATATTTACTTTTAACCGGACTAAATTTACTTTTATGTCGTGAAATTATCCGGAAATTGGCACCAATTATTCCTGCCGTACCGCTCAAAATGAGTACATAAACTAATCTCCATAAAATGCCTCTGAAGGATAGGATTTGGGGTATAAATATGGCGGTGACCAGTATTGATAAGAAAGCATATACCATCCCTACTCTACTGCCGTTTAAAAAACCATTACGGGCATCCTGCCACCCGGCCACCGTCCCTCCAGCTATCAGGCTAATAAAAGTTACCAGTTTCCAGTAATTCGCGACATAAACTAAACGACTGGAAGTTAAGAAAACGAAGATAACACTCAGCAAAATACCGACTACTAAAATAAGGAAGGTAATAGCGAACCCATATAAAACCGCACCGTAATTTCTCTTCCCCACCCTTTTACCCCTCCTCCGACTCAAATTCCTCTCTTTAACAAAATACGCCGGAAAAACTGAATTATTCCCGGCGTTACCAACCTGGTCAACCAACAGGAGAGAAAAGGGTGGTTATCGTAGTTAGTGGGGTAAACCGGCGTACTTTGCCAGTTCCCGCAATATTTCTTGCTTCCCCTGGCCGGTTTTGGCCGAAAAAGGTATTATTTTATCTTCTTCCTTAACCACAAGGATACGCCGAATTTGGGAGATATATTGAGGCCATTTCCCCTTGCTGATTTTGTCCGCTTTCGTAGCAACTATTAGAGTAGAGTAATTATAATGTTTAAGCCAGTGGTACATCTGCACGTCATCCTCCGTCGGTGGATGACGTATATCCACTATGTGCAACACCGCCCGTAAAACAGAACGGTTTTTTAGATAACTTTCGATGGTTCCGGCCCATTGTCGTTTCATTTGGTCCGAAACCCTGGCAAAACCGTACCCGGGTAGATCAACCAGAAAAAAGGCTCTATTAATACGGTAAAAATTAATGGTCCTCGTTCTTCCCGGATGCCGACTTACCCGGGCCAACCCGGTGCGGTTACATATTTTATTAATTAGCGATGATTTGCCAACGTTGGACCGGCCTACCAGGGCTATTTCCGGGAGTTCTTCCCGGGGAAGCTGTTCCCGTCGCATGGCCGAAGTAACAAATTCAGCCTGCTGTATCCTCATGCTTCCTCCTGCACCAAAGCTGTTGATAAAACTTCATCCATATGCTCTACCAGAACAAAGCGCAATTTCCTCCTGACATGCGGCGGAATTTCTTCCAACTGTTTCTCATTCTCACGGGGTAAGATAATAGTTTTAATTCCGGCCCGGTGAGCAGCCAGCACCTTCTCTTTGATTCCTCCTACCGGCAGTACCCTGCCTCGTAAGGTTATCTCACCCGTCATAGCCACATCTCTTCGAACCGGCCGGCCAGTCAGGGCGGAAGCCAACGCTGTAGCCATAGTAATTCCCGCCGAAGGTCCATCTTTAGGAATAGCTCCCTCGGGAACATGAATGTGAATATCGTATTTCTCATGAAAACCCTCTTCTATATTTAGGTCGCCAGCTTTGGAACGAATGTAGCTGAAACCAGCTTGAGCCGATTCTTTCATTACCTCCCCCAGTTTGCCGGTCAAAGTAAGACCACCTTTACCTTTCAGAATAGTAGCCTCCACACTGAGAACGTCGCCCCCGGTTTGGGTCCAGGCAAGTCCAGTAGCCACTCCTACTTCATTTTCCTTTTCTGCTGCTCCATAACGATAACGAGGTATACCCAAGAAACTTTCTAGGTTTTTCATGTTAACCGTAACCCGTTCTGTCTTCCCCGCCACAATGTCCCTAGCGGTCTTACGACAGATGGTAGCAATTTGTCTTTCTAGATTCCTTACTCCTGCTTCCCGAGTATATTCCCGTATTATCCTCCGGATAGCATTTTCCGACAGTTGCAGTTGTTTAGATTTTAGTCCATGTTCTTTAAGCTGTTTGGGCAATAAATAGTTTTGGGCTATTTTTACTTTTTCTTCCTCTGTGTACCCTGAGATATAAATTACTTCCATCCGGTCCAGTAGGGGACGGGGAATAGAATATTGAACATTGGCCGTTGTAATGAACAGTACTTTAGAAAGGTCGAAAGGCACCTCAATATAATGGTCACTAAAACTGCTATTTTGTTCCGGATCTAGTACTTCCAGTAGAGCCGCCGAGGGATCTCCGCGGAAATCCATACTCATTTTGTCAATCTCATCCAGCAGAAATACCGGATTCTTGGAACCTGCCTGCCGTATCCCCTGAATAATTCTTCCCGGCATTGCTCCCACGTAGGTACGGCGGTGACCCCGAATTTCTGCTTCGTCCCGCACCCCGCCCAAGGACATGCGGACAAATTTACGCTGCAAGGCTCGAGCAATAGATTTGGCCAAAGACGTTTTGCCCACTCCTGGAGGCCCTACAAAGCACAGAATAGGGCCTTTCATCTTCTTGGCAAGTTTCCTTATGGCCAGGTACTCCAGAATTCTATCTTTCACTTCCCGGAGCCCGTAGTGGTCTTCGTCTAAGATCTCTTCGGCAACGCCTATATCTAACCGGTCTCTGGTTTCTTTATTCCAAGGAAGAGCCAGTAACCAGTCAAGGTAATTTCTTACCACTGTAGCCTCAGCTACCATAGGTGGCATCTTTTCCAGTCGTTCAACTTCTTTCAGCGCCTTCTGCCGGATATCTTTCGGCAACTTTGCTTTTCTAATCCGTTCCCGCAGTTCCTCTCCTTCCGCAACCCTTTCGTCCTTTTCTCCTAACTCCTTTTGAATGGCCTTCAACTGTTCCCTCAAATAATATTCTTTCTGGGTTTTTTCCATCTGTTTACGTACCCGCATGTTGATTTTGCGTTCCAACTCGAGAATTTCCATTTCCTTACTCAATATGCGGGCTAAAAGCTCCAACCGTTCCTTGACATCAAGGGCTTCTAGCACTGCTTGTCTATCGGTAAGCTTTAAGGCTAGGTGAGAGGCAATAACATCAGCCAGACGCGCCGGTTCCTCAAGAGTAACTACCGAAACTACTGTCTCCGGCGGTATTTTCTTACTCACTTTAACATATTGTTCAAAGTGGTTCACCAAGTTCCGCATTAGAGCTTCTATCTCCGGAGTGATTTCCGTGTCTTCTACATGCTCTTCGACTTCCACTTTGATATAGGGATCATAAGCCAAATATTTTTTGATTCTAGCTCTCTTGACCCCTTCTACTAATACTCTGATAGTTCCACCGGGTAATTTTAGAAGTTGCTTGATCTCAGCTATAGTACCTATGCGGTAAATGTCCTCTTCAGTAGGCTCATCAGTCTGCGCCTCTTTTTGCATCACCAGGAATATCTGTCTATCTTCAATCATAGCCTGGTCAATAGCCTTAACTGAACGCTCCCGCCCTACATCCAGATGAATGACCATATACGGAAATACCAGAACCCCCCGCAGGGGTAACAAAGGAATCGTTCGTAGCGGCGACTCAGCCGTTCCTTTCATTCGTACACCTCCATCTATATCGCTCTTATATCAACTTGCCGCACGAGCTCACTTGCCCTCCATACTTTCTCCTTCACATGGAAGAAGAGCCCTTTTACAGGGCTCTTTTTATTTCATTATAGCCTTGAAGCAGTAAATAAGTCAACCTGACCGGAAAGTGTACCGGAGGCAACCTTTTTCTCTTTGGGTACCAAAGCATGTTTAATTGCTTTTTCTAAATTCTCTACTGGCATTACTTCGATGTCATTTAATTCACGAAAAATTTCCTGCCAGTTCTCTTGGGGAATGATTACTTTTTTCACACCCGCCAGCCGGGCGGCTTCTACTTTGGCCACTATACCTCCTACCGGTTTCACGTTACCCCGGATAGAAATTTCCCCGGTCATGGCTACTGTGTTGTCCACCGGAACATCGGTTATTGCCGAATAAATAGCAGTAGCTATGGCGACCCCTGCTGACGGACCGTCAATGGGAATACCGCCGGGGAAATTGATGTGAATATCATAATCCCTGGGGTCAACGTCGAAATGACGACGCAGTACTGTAATCACATTTTCTACCGATTCTTTGGCCATACTTTTCCGTCGCATCTTTCTGCCGCTACTACCACCCATTTCTTCTTCTTCTACCACACCAGTAACCACTACCTGCCCTCTTCCCTTGGCTACCGGTATTACCGAGGCTTCCAGTTCTACCAACGTACCCATGTTAGGGCCATAAACAGCTAGCCCGTTGACTAATCCAACCTGAGGTTGGCTGGGAATCTTTTTATCTGGCCTAGGCAAGTACTGGCCACTGTTAACAACCCACTCGATGTCTTCGGTGCTTATATAACTTCTACCTTGAGTCAGAGCTATCCCACCGGCAATTTGAACAATATTCACCGCCTCACGTCCGTTGGTAGCATATTTACTAATTACTTCTACACCTTTATCTTCGATGGAAAACTCCATCTTATCCGCCGCGTTACGGGCTATGATAGCAATCTCTTCCGGCCGCAGGGAGCGAAAAAACACTTCCATACACCGTGAGCGAATAGCCGGGGGTATCTCTTCCGGCATCCTGGTAGTTGCCCCTATTAACCGGAAATCAGCCGGTAGACCATTTTGAAAGATATCATGTATATGGTTGGGAATATTTGTATCTTCGGAGCTGTAATAAGCACTTTCCAGGATTACTTTCCGATCCTCTAAAACCTTAAGAAGTTTGTTTATTTGAATAGGATGAAGTTCTCCAATTTCATCTATGAACAATACTCCTCCGTGAGCTTTGGTCACGGCACCGGGCTTGGGTTGAGGAATTCCGGCCATACCTAAGGGACCGGCTCCCTGATAAATAGGGTCATGGACTGATCCGATCAATGGATCGGCAATACCCCTTTCGTCAAAACGTGCCGTGGCCCCGTCTATCTCCACAAACTTAGCATCTTCTCTAAAAGGTGATTTAGGATTCTTTTTCGCCTCCTCTAAGACCAAGCGGGCAGCTGCTGTCTTTCCTACCCCTGGTGGCCCGTAAATGATTACATGCTGAGGGTTAGGGCCGCAAAGGGCCGCCCGCAACACTTTAAGACCTTCATCCTGCCCGATAATTTCTTCAAACTTGGTCGGCCTGGTTTTTTCAGAAAGAGGTTCTGTAAGAGCAATCTTTCGCAGTTTCTGAAGTTTTTCCAACTCTTTTTTAGATTCTTTATCGACCGCTATTTTATTGACATGTTGAGTTTTAAGCAAATTCCAAAAATACAGGCCAATAACGATGGCGAAGAAAATCTGAACAAAACCAAGAAATCCCCCAATACCGGCAGCGTAATCTAACACGTAACCTGCCAACTCCTTTCACAGTTCCCGAAATCATCTTGTTATAGTATTACCTTGAAACGTTTTTCTATTCTATTGGGGGATATTTATTGAATTAATCAACAAAGAAAAAAACGACAGGTTGCCCTGTCATTTAAGCGGATTCTTCTTTTTTCTTCCGATCTACAGTTACTAACAGAGGTTCTTCTTTCTTCAATACTACATCTTTAGTTATGATACACTTGGTCACATCCCTACGGGATGGTAAGTCATACATTACATCAAGCATTATTTCCTCCATGATAGCCCTTAGTCCACGAGCTCCCGTATTACGCTTAATTGCTTCCTGAGCTATGGCCCGGAGAGCGTCCTCCTTGAATTCTAAAGTGACTCCGTCCAACTCAAACAGCTTACTGTACTGCTTGACCAGCGCATTGCGAGGTTCCGTCAAAATACGTACCAATGCATCCTCGTCCAGTGGGTTTAAAGTTACAATCACCGGCAGTCTACCTACAAATTCCGGTATTAAACCATACTTCAACAAGTCCTGGGGCAAGATATGCTTCAATACCTCTCCCAAGTTTTCATCCTTCTTGCTTCCAATTTCAGCTCCAAATCCCATGGACTTCTTACCAATACGATTTTGAATTATTTTATCTATTCCCTCGAATGCCCCACCGCATATGAATAAAATATTAGTAGTATCCAACTGGATAAACTCCTGATGAGGGTGCTTACGACCGCCCTGCGGGGGAACACTGGCTATGGTACCTTCCAGGATTTTTAATAAAGCCTGTTGTACCCCTTCTCCTGAAACATCCCGGGTAATAGATGGGTTCTCAGATTTGCGGGCGATTTTATCGATTTCATCGATGTAAACTATGCCCTTTTCTGCTTTTTCTATATCATAATCGGCAGCTTGAATAAGCTTCAAGAGAATGTTTTCTACGTCCTCTCCTACATACCCGGCTTCGGTAAGAGAAGTAGCATCTGCTATAGCGAAAGGAACATTTAAAATGCGCGCCAAGGTCTGGGCCAACAAGGTTTTACCACTACCGGTCGGTCCCAGCATGATAATGTTGCTCTTCTGCAGTTCCACGTCATCAATTTTCATGCCCATGTTTATTCTTTTATAATGATTGTAGACCGCAACCGATAGAGTCTTTTTAGCCTCTTCCTGGCCAATAACATATTGATCCAGAATTTCACGAATTTCTTTAGGCTTAGGAATATCTCCTATATCCAAACTGATGTCCTCGTTAAGTTCTTCCTCAATTATTTCATTACACAGTTCAATACACTCATCGCATATATACACGCCGGGGCCAGCTACCAGTTTCTTCACCTGATCCTGCAACTTTCCACAGAAAGAGCATTTCAACTGCCCTTTATCGTCAGTATATTTATACATGGTTTCACCCCACTATTTCTTATTTAAGGGAGCATCTCTCCGGGATATCACCTCATCAACCAGGCCGTATTCTTTTGCTTCTTCGGCCGACATAAAGAAGTCCCGGTCCGTATCTTTTTGGATTACTTCCAACGGTTTCCCAGTGATATCCGATAGAATCTTGTTCAGCGTATCCCGCACCCGTATAATTCGCTTAGCATGGATTTCAATGTCCACTGCCTGTCCTTGGGTGCCGCCAATAGGTTGGTGTATCATTATCTCGCTATGAGGTAAAGCGTATCGCTTTCCCTTAGTGCCTGCCGCCAGCAAGAACGCTCCCATACTTGCTGCCAGGCCTACACAAATAGTAGAAACATCGGGTTTAATGTACTGCATGGTATCAAATATAGCCATTCCTGCTGTAATAGATCCACCAGGACTGTTGATGTACAGGTGAATATCTTTTTCCGGATCTTCAGCTTCCAAGAAAAGCATTTGTGCAATAACCAAGTTAGCAATATGGTCGTCTATAGCACTGCCTATAAAGATAATGCGATCTTTCAGCAGACGGGAGTAAATATCATAGGCCCTTTCTCCGCGGTTAGTCTGCTCTACTACTATAGGAACTAAAGTACTCATCCTTGCCCACCTCTCTCTTATATCCTTCCCCGTTATCAGGCACTTTTAACACTGTTCACCAAGAAGTCCACGGTTTTTTTCAGAAGCAAATTGTACTTAAGGTCCTGCAAATTATCCTGAGCTGCTAAAGTCGCTTTAACAGCCTTGGGATCTTGTTTATAACTTTCTGCCAGCCGGGTAACAGCCTCGTCTACATCTTCTTCGGTAACCTCAATTTTTTCTGCCTTAGCAATGGCTTCCAATACCAAATCCGATTTAACTCTTTTTACAGCCTGATCACGGTATTTTTCCTGCAATTTTTCTAAGGTAAGATTGGACATCTCCAGGTACTTATCTAAAGTAAGTCCCTGGTATTTTAAATTTCGTTCAATTTCTTGAATTATACTTTCCAGCTGCCGCTTAATCAGTATTTCCGGTATTTCCACTTCTGCTGCTTCCACCGCTTTTTCGACTACCCTACGGCGGAACTCCTCTTCAGCTCTCTGCTCTGCCGTTGCTTTCAGTTTATTCCTAATATCGTTTTTTAATTCCTCCAAGGTCTCGAATTCACTTACATCTTTAGCAAACTCATCGTCGAGAGGACTCAACTCTTTCCTTTTAATTTCTTTCACCAAAACTTTAAAAACAGCTTCTTTGCCCGCCAAGTCTTTATTTGGATGATCGCTAGGGAAAGTAACGTTAATTTCCCTTTCTTCGTCAACTTTTGCTCCTACTAATTGCTCGGCAAACCCAGGGATAAAAAATCCCGTTCCTATTTCAAGCGTAAAATCTTCCCCTTGCCCCCCTTCAAACGGTTTGCCTTCAATAAAACCTTCAAAATCAATAGTTACTACATCACCCTCTTCTACCGCCCCGTCATTCACCGAGACCAGTTTAGCATAACGCTGCTGCATATTTTCCAGATAACGCTGTACATCTTCCTCTTCAATTTTTACCTCTTCTTTTTCAACTTCCAAACCTTTATACTGGCCTAGGCGAACTTCCGGTTTTACATCTACCTCAGCTTTAAAAATTAACGGCTTCCCCTCTTCAGCCTGAACTACCTCCAACCGAGGATAGTCAATAGGCTCTATCTGGGTTTCATTTACAGCTTCTGTATACGCCTGGGGAATAACTATCTCCAAAGCTTCCTGCAGGAGGGTTTCCTTTCCTACATAATTTTCTACCAAACGTCGGGGAGCCTTTCCTTTACGGAAACCGGGTATATTCACCTTTTTGACTACTTTACGATAAGCTTGCCACAAAGCTTTATCTAGTTCTTCCGGTTCGACTTCTACTTCCATTAAGGCGCGATTCTTCTCTATTTTTTCCAGCTTTGATTTCATTTATACTACCACCTCAATCCTTCGAATTTGTTTATTATATGTCCTAGTTTTCCCAGAAGTACCACTCCATTTTAACCTGGGACTGGAAGATAACTACTATTTCGCTAAAAACTCTTCTTTTCCTGCAAAATTATATATAAATACAGGTAAACCCCGGTTGGGGTTCAATTTATAACCAGGGTTGCCGAATAGACCTAATATGACCGAAGTCTTGTCTTGGCACTAATTCAGCAAAATAAATAAAAATTTAAAAAACTGGAGCGGAAGACGGGATTCGAACCCGCGACCCTCGCCTTGGCAAGGCGATGCTCTACCACTGAGCCACTTCCGCTTGGTGCGGGAGAAGGGACTTGAACCCCCACGGTTAAAACCGCCAGATCCTAAGTCTGGTGCGTCTGCCAGTTCCGCCACTCCCGCACAATAAAAATAAATGGTGAGCCATCCAGGACTCGAACCTGGGACACCCTGATTAAAAGTCAGGTGCTCTACCAACTGAGCTAATGGCTCACAAT